>CAKVCR010000155.1 GCA_934725835.1 uncultured Odoribacter sp. | reverse complement strand
AATAAAAGAAAATAGCATTGTAAATTAGAGTTGTCAACAACTAATCACAATGCTATGAGTGAGACTTCCAAATTACAGAAGTATCTGATGTGGTACAAAGTTAAAGAATTATTTTCAAATGGCCTAAACAAGAGTCAAATAGGCATATCCTTAGGTCTTCACCGTCAAACGGTGTCCAAGTATCTGTCGATGACAGAAGAAGAGTTTAAGCACAGTCAAAGTTACGAGCGCCGTTACAGCCATAAGCTTGACGATTATGAAGTTTATGTTATCGGAGAGTTACGCAAATGGCCATTTTTGTCCTCCCCACAACTCCATGACCGTTTACGAGAACATTTTCAGGACCTTCCCCAGGTCACTGCTAAAACGGTATCCAACTTTGTCAATCGTGTACGTTTGAACCATAACCTGCCCAAAGAATCGGAAAAGAGTTACCGTCCTTATGAGAAGCAACCGGAAACACCTTATGGTCAATATGCCCAATGCGATTTTGGTGAACGCTGGATGAAGACTTCGCAAGGCATTCCATTGAAAGTGTATTTTTTTGCAATGAGTCTTAGCCGTAGCCGTTATAAATTTATTTATTTCAGCCGTACGCCGTTTACTCCGATCTTGCAGTTTATGCCCACGAACTTGCCTTTGAATATTTCTCGGGAGTGCCTCGGAAAATAGTTTATGACCAGGACAAGGTTTTTCTCGTCAAGGAGAACCTGGGAGACCTGATACTTACCCACGGCTTCCGAGCCTTGGTTCGTGAACATGGGTTCAATCCGGTGTTCTGTCGTAAGTCAGATCCGGAGAGCAAAGGGAAGATAGAGAACGTGGTGAAGTACTTTAGGACGGAAACAGGTTTCTTTCAGTCCTGAAACGCTTTCAGATATGACAGCAAGAGCAGAAGAACGAATAAAAGAAATAAATGAAAGGTTTGCAGCAACAGCCGCTAAATCCGATGAATTATGCATACAGAAGACAGCCAAAAAGTAGTAAGGCGTTTTTTTGAGGCTCTTCACTACCTAAAAGACCAAAAGATTATCCGAGGGAAACAAACATTCACTACGCATTTCAATATAAACAGATGGAATCTGAACAGCCTTGAAAAAGACCCTTCCCGAGATATTTTTCAGCCCGCGTGGTTGTCTTATCTCGTGAATGAATACGGAGTTTCCGCAACTTGGCTTTTGACAGGGTGCGGAGAAATTCTAAAATTCAAAAAAGACACGGGCGGCAAGCCATGAGACCTGTCGCCCGTATTTAATCATTCTTTCGTTTCTAAATTCTCGTTTTTTTGATTGAAAATTGATGGGATTTTAGAAACGGCTGCTTGCTTGTTTTTGTCAAGCACCTTAGCATATATTTGTGTCGTTGAAAGTTCTTTGTGACCGAGAAGTTTACTGACGGTATAAATGTCCGTCCCGAGGTCAAGCATTAAGACAGCAAAGGTGTGCAGCCACAAATGAAATGTTATTTCCTTTTGTATTCCCGCTCTGAGAACCCAACATTTAATAGCCTCATTCGTGCAGCTCGGGCTGTGTATATCTTCAAAAACAGGTTCAGAGGCTTTTCCACGTTTGCCCATAAGTTCAGCCGCTTGTGGTGTTATATCAAGATATTCTTGCCCATCTGTCTTCTTCTGTCTGAAAATTATTCGCGTGAAACCTGATTGTTCCTAAACTTCCCCCCCATTTCATCTTAATGATGTCGGAACGGCGAAGACCTGTCAGGCAAGAGAATAGAAACGCTTTCTTTACCGATTCGTATTCACAGGACGTATCTGCGAACTTCCGAATCTCTTCAATCGTAAGGTATATTCGCATTCCCTCTTCTGCCTTAATTCCGTCTATGCCCCTAATTGGGTTGAATTGAATTATCCTTTCTTCGTAAGCCTGATTCAGGCAAGCCCTCAGTTTGTTGAAATAAGAAACGCGGCTGTTTCTCGCAAGTTTATGGTCTTTGTTCCTTTGACGGAAATCCATTCCCCACGCACAGGCTTCATTCTCCAAGTAATTTCTGAAACCTTGAACCCATTCAGGCGTTATCTTTTCAAACGTAATCTTTCTATTCGGCTCATATTTTTCAAGGTGTTTCAACGCTGACCGCCAATTCCCCCAATTCCTTTTGCTGTCTTCTGATAAGAACCGCTGCTTGCACATCGCTTCATAGTAGTCAAAGAAAAGGGTTTCTTCCTTGAATTGAGATTTAAAACCGAACTCCCCGTTTTGAAATTCAACCACACGTTTAACCCAGATAGCTTCTGCGAGCTTCAAGGTCTCAGCGTTCTTTCTTTTATCCTCTCTGTTTTTCTCAGGAACGAGGTAAAGTTTCAGGTATTCATAGGAACGCTCTCCGTTTAGATAAATATCAAGATAGAGAGAGGTCAGACCTTTTGAAGTCTTTCGCTGTCTCAATCTGATAGGCTCTTTTGATTTACCCATAATTTGTTGCTTTTGTTGCTTGAAATTTCTGAGCAACAAAATAACAACAAAAAAAAACGACAACACGAATACAAACTATGAGAAAATTCGATTATTACTGCCGATATTGAAATTCAGGGCGTTATTTCTCACTGGTTATACCCGTGTTGTCGTTGAATTATATCCATTCACTTTCCCACGCACAATGTTTACTTGCCGATGCAAAACTTATCAAATATATTACCAAGCACCTCATCTGTAGATATTTCACCAGTAATTTCACCAAGATAATGCAAACATTCACGAATATCCTGAGAAATAAATTCCCCACTAAGACCAGATTGAATTCCGTCTTTTACACGATGGATGGCCTCTCGTGCGTGGCTAAGGGCTTCATAGTGACGAATGTTACTAACGATGATATCTGAAGTGTTCAACGGATTCAAATTAACTGTATTTGTTAGTTCCCGAATTAAAGTATCCAAATTAGCACCCGTACGAGCTGAAATTGGAATAATCTTTTCGCCAGCAGTGAATAAACGTATGGTTTCCTGAGATGTGAGCAAATCTGCGACCTCATCAGTTTTATTTAAAACGATTATTAAATGAGCATCCGGAGATATATGAGTTTTTACTTGCCTGTAGTACTGCTCAAAGAATTCTGCCCCACGCTTTAAGTCCGTCAAAAGCAACACGATACTTGCCTGCCCTATTTTAGCAAAAGTCCGTTCTATTCCGATATTCTCTACCTTATCGGTAGTGAAACGAATTCCAGCCGTATCTATAAATCTGAAAGTTATACCATTTAGATTAATCGTATCTTCAATCGTGTCTCGCGTCGTTCCTGCTATATCAGATACGATTGCACGTTCTTCGCGCAAGAGGGCATTCAACAACGTGCTTTTACCCACATTAGTATTACCTACTATCGCTACCGGCACTCCATTTTTCAATACATTCCCCAAAGAAAATGAATCACATAAACGAATCAATAAACGCTCTATATTACTTGCGATACGGTTTAATTCTTCTCTATCTGCAAATTCTACATCTTCCTCAGAAAAATCCAATTCTAACTCTAGTAATGAGGTAATATGCAATAATTCTGAACGTAAACGCACCAATTCTGTAGAAAATCCACCTTTCATCTGCAATAAAGCCATCCGATGAGAAGCCTCAGAAGATGAGGATATCAAATCAGCTACAGCCTCTGCCTGCGCTAAGTCCATTTTGCCATTTAAGAAAGCTCGTTGGGTAAATTCACCGGGAGCAGCCAACCGGGCACCGATATCTACTAATAGCTTCAATAACCGTTGCTGAATATAGACAGAGCCGTGACAGGAAATTTCAACTGTCTCCTCTCCTGTGAATGAGTGAGGCGTTCTGAAAATTGTTACTAATACTTCATCTATCAATTCTTTGCCGTCACGAATGCCTCCAAAATGCACTGTATTCCCTTTGGCGTCAGAAAGGTGCTTGCCGGATGGTGATTCAAAAATTCGTTCAGTCAAAGCTATACATCCCTCTCCCGATAATCTGAGTACTGCAATAGCGCCCATACCTGGCGAAGTGGAAATAGCACAAATAATATCCGATGTATTCATAATGTTGCGTATTTGATAAACTATCACAGACAAAAATACGCTTTTTCGGTTAAAGCAAAAATCAGTTTCTAATAAAAATGGAGAACAAATTGTTCTCCATTTTTATTTATTATTTTGCCTTTTCAAGCTCAACTGTGAAATGACGCATAATCGGAAATTCCTTTGTAATCACGTATCCTCGTGTGATTGATTCTCGACGATCGTATACGTTTTTCAACGCAGCAGCAATTACATCCATATGGTTGTTTGTGTATGTGCGACGCGGAATTGCCAATCTCAATAATTCTAGACGCGGATATCGATTTTCACGGGTTACCGGATCGCGGTCGGCTAAAATAGAACCGATTTCTACTCCACGAATACCAGCTTCAAGATATAATTCAATAGCCAATGTCTGAGCAATAAACTCTTCCTTCGGTACATGAGTCAATATCTTCTTAGCATCAACGAAAATAGCATGTCCTCCGGCAGGACGCTGATAAGGAATTCCATATTCATCTAATTTCGCTCCAAGATATTCAACCTGTCTGATACGAGTTTCCAAGTAGTCAAACTCTGTACCTTCGTCCAATCCTTGTGCCAACGCATTCATGTCACGTCCAGACATACCACCATAAGTGATGAACCCTTCATTCATGATACAGAACATCTGACATTTTTTCCATAATTCCTCATTTTTGAATGCTACAAAACCACCCATATTGACAATAGCATCTTTTTTAGAAGACATAGTCATAATATCTGCATAAGAATACATCTCTTTCACAATCTCTTTGATTGTTTTGTTCTCGTATCCTTTCTCACGCATTTTAATAAAATACGCATTTTCTGCAAAACGAGCAGAATCAATCTGCAAATTCACTCCATATTTTTTACATAAAGCAGACACTTCACGAATATTCTGCATAGAAACCGGCTGTCCTCCAGCAGTATTATTAGTTACGGTCAATACTACTGCAGGTATTTTTTCTTTCGGATATTTCTGCAAAACGGCTTCCAATTTGACAGGATCAAGATTTCCTTTAAAAGGCACTTCTAATTGAGTATCGGCAGCTTCATCAATTGTACAATCAATCGCAACAGCCTTACGGAACTCAATATGTCCTTTTGTGGTATCAAAATGCGAGTTACCCGGCAATATGTCCCCTTCTTTAATAATGGTAGAGTATAATACATTCTCTGCCGCACGCCCTTGATGTGTTGGCAAAAAATAATCGAAACCTAAGATTTCCTTGATGGCATTTTTCATCTTATAATAAGAACGTGCCCCTGCATAACTTTCATCTCCCAACATCATTTCTGCCCATTGTTTATCACTCATTGCTCCGGTCCCTGAATCAGTCAATAAGTCGATAAATACATAGTCACTCCTTAATGCAAAAAGATTGTATTTAGCTTCTTTAATCCACTGTTCACGTTCTTCACGAGTACTTTTACGGATGGTTTCAACCATCTTAATTCGATAAGATTCTGCAAATGGTAATTCCATAATAAATATGATTTAAATGATTAGTCAAATAAAGTTTGAATTAAAAACGTATACTATTTTCCCTCCTTTAGAAAAAAACAAGAACTGATGAGTTTTAGAAGTCAAACTCATCACGCTTTTTGATATTCAGGAAAAGCGAATTGATAGGTAGTATGTTATTTTCTCGTTGCATACAATTGCAAATATACAAAGATTTTATACATCCCCTAATCTTTGACTTACTCTTTTTATCCAACAATCATATTTTTTGCTATTTCCTTTTACGACGTCCTTCTTTTGTTCTATCTAAACGCACTTTTTGAGGAGTCTTACTATTTTTTGCCGAACGCTGATGAAAAGCACCCCCTCCCTTCGGCTTGCCACGTTGATATACAATATTAGCAGTCTGTACTTTCTCTTCATCCATCAGCAATTCTGATATTTCGAGATTTTCAGGCAACTCTAGCATTTCTACTTGCTGTCCTATTAACAACTCAATTGCATCGAATCTCGGTTCTTCTTTTTCTGACACAAAGCTGATAGCAACACCCTCTTTTCCTGCACGCGCAGTACGTCCAATACGATGAATATACTCTTCAGGAATAGAAGGGATATCAAAATTAATAACATGCGACACATTCTGTACATCTATACCACGTGCAGCAACATCCGAAGATACCATAATACGGGTAGTACCTTCTCTGAAGGCACGCAAAGCATTTAAACGCGAGTTCTGCGCTTTATTAGAATGCAATACGCTCAACTCCCCTGTCCAATAATCCGCCAATTTTTCAACTATACGATCTGCATTTTTCTTCGTTTCAGTAAAAATCATTACCCGGCGATATTCCTCCTTATCTGCCAATAACAGCTTTAACAAATTAACTTTTGTTGCAATATTGGGTACATCATAACGAAATTGACTGACTAATTCTACAGGAGTTGCCTGCGCTGCTGTTTCTACACGAACTGGATCTGGAGACAAAAATTCACGAGCCATTTCATCTATGGTAGCGGAAAAAGTAGCGGAAAATAATAATGTCTGATGCTTTTCTGGAATCACGTCTAGAATATTTCTCAACTGCGGCATGAACCCCATATCCATCAAACGATCAGCCTCATCAACAACAACTGTTTTTACCTGATTTGTACGAATAATACCATTCATATATATATCCATAAATCTGCCCGGCGTTGCCACTAGCAAATCAACTCCCTCATAAACAGCCGACTGCTGAGTGCGAATATTGGTACCTCCATATATTCCGACACAACGAATATCCAT
>CAKVCR010000154.1 GCA_934725835.1 uncultured Odoribacter sp. | reverse complement strand
ATTAGGTGACACGAAGATACAAAATATTGTTTATCAACAAGTTGTGATATACATATTTTTTGAGTGACGAAGTCAGGAAAAAGAGAATGGAAGCAGAGGCTGGTGCTTGTGAGGATAAAAAACGTATCGCTACTTTAGCTAAAAAATTAAATTTGGATGCCATTCATGACACTGTACACGAAATGTGTAAAGATGAAGCTCGTCACGGAAAAGGATTTGAAGGTCTGTATAACAGATATTTTAAATAATTAAACTCACACAAAGTTTAAGAACAGAGCCTCATGCCTAACTAGGCTCTGTTCTCAATACTTTAAGACTAGCTCTAATGAAAGGATTCTTTGTCTTATTTTGTAGCATAAATAGAAAAGATTGCTGGTCTCTTATTAATATCCGGTTTTTGATTTTTCCAATCTTGAATAGATAGGGTTCTGATATATTCATTTTTAGTTGTGATATCACAAGCTATTGAAAGTAGCGTGGTAGGATGAAGGGTTTGTATAATTTCTTCAAATAATTTT
This sequence comes from uncultured Odoribacter sp., assembly GCA_934725835.1. Lineage (GTDB taxonomy): Bacteria > Bacteroidota > Bacteroidia > Bacteroidales > Marinifilaceae > Odoribacter. Next base: position 6,309 of record CAKVCR010000154.1, on the reverse strand, counting down.
AGGTTTCTATATGGAGTCTCTATGAAAATTTGAGTACGGTGTTCTGCTGCAGACTGTTTTTCGTAGTTTTTTAGAGCTCGGGTTCGTTCTGCCGTTTTAATTGGTAGATAACCATTAAAAGAAAAATTTTGTCCATTAAAGCCAGAGGCAATTAAAGCTAATAAAATAGAAGACGGCCCTACCAATGGAATTACACGATAATTATGAGTATGTGCCAAAGCTACTAATTCTGCTCCAGGATCTGCGATTCCAGGACACCCGGCTTCAGAAATAATACCAACATTATTATTTGCCAACCAAGGAAGACATGCTTCAATGTCCTTACGTTCAGAATGCTCATTCAATTCTAAAAATGTCAGTTCATCAACATTGATAGATTTATCAATTTTTTTCAAATAACGACGTGTGTTTTTGGGGTCCTCGCTTGCGAATATTTTGATGGATTTTATTATATTAATCACTTCGGATGGTATTACCTCCAATATTTTAGTATCTCCTAATGTATTTGGTATCAAAAATAAATTACCCATATAAAATTAGTCAAAATGTAACATTTATTTCCCATCAAAGGTAGTATCAATTTTGTAATATTTATATCTTTGTGAAAATAATTTGAGAATGTAATGAAATTGACAATTCTAGGAAGCGGTACATCGCAGGGTATCCCTGTAATAGCCTGCCAATGCGATGTATGCAAGTCGGCAGATAAGCATGATAAAAGATTGCGCAGTTCTGCTATGCTTGAGGTGAAAGGTAAAATAATTATTATAGATGCTGGGCCTGATTTTCGATATCAAATGTTGAGGAGTGGAGTACAGGATATTCGTGCTATTTTATTAACTCATGGGCATAAAGATCATGTTGGAGGTTTAGATGACGTAAGAGCATTTAATTGGGTGAAACAGGGTGCTGTGGATGTATATGGAAGCAATGAAACCAGAGAGGTGGTATATAAAGATTTTTCTTATGCTTTTGCAGCTTTTCGATATCCGGGTGTTCCAGAAATAGCTTACCATACCTTGGATGGGTTTCCTTTTTATATTGACGATATAAAGGTAATACCAATACCTGTATTTCACTATAAAATGCCTGTATTAGGATTCCGAATAGACAATTTTGCATATATTACAGATGCAAAAACAATACCGGACTCTTCTTTTGAGTTGATGCGTGGTGTAGAATATTTAGTCATTAATGCCCTTCGCAAAGAAGAACATTTGTCTCATTTTAATCTATCAGAAGCTTTGGCGGCTATAGAACGAATACAACCCAAGCAAGCGTGGCTAACGCATATTGGTCATCAAATGGGCTTGGCATCTGAAGTAGCAAAGGAATTGCCGCAAAATGTAAAATTAGCATACGATACTTTTGTAACAATGATTCCTGAAGTTTAAAAAAGGGAGTGTAAATTCTTTTTATAATGACTGAAATTATTATATTTGTGAGATTTTTGCAGAGGAGTGTAAATAAAACTAACTTCTCTTGAATTGTTTTGGTTAACAGTAATTTAAAATATTAGATGGAAAACGGCGGAGAAAAAATTATTAAAATCAACATTGAAGAGGAAATGAAATCTTCATACATTGACTATTCAATGTCTGTGATTGTAGCGAGAGCTTTACCGGATGTGAGAGATGGGTTGAAACCAGTGCATAGACGAGTGCTTTATGGAATGGATGAATTAGGCTTAACATCTGGGAAACCATATAAGAAATCAGCCAGAATTGTTGGAGAGGTACTAGGTAAATATCACCCACATGGTGATAGCTCTGTATATATGGCAATGGTACGTATGGCTCAAGAATGGTCATTGCGTTATCCATTAGTTGATGGTCAGGGTAATTTTGGCTCAGTTGACGGAGATAGTCCCGCCGCTATGCGTTACACAGAGGCTCGCATGGCTAAGATTACAGAGGATATGCTGGTGGACATTGACAAAGATACTGTTGATATGACAGATAATTTTGATGGTTCTCTAAAAGAGCCGACTGTGTTACCGACCCGTATCCCTTATCTGTTAGTGAATGGAGCTTCTGGTATTGCCGTTGGTATGGCAACAAACATGCCTCCTCATAATATTAGCGATGCTGTGGATGCAATTTGTGCATATATTGACAATAATGAAATTGATATAGAAAAGCTTATCAAGATAATTAAAGCTCCCGATTTCCCTACAGGAGGAACAATTTACGGATATAATGGAGTAAGGGAATCTTATCTTACAGGACGTGGACGAATTGTTATCCGGTCTAAAACTTCTGTTGAAGTGATGCCAAACGGACGTGAAAAGATTATTGTACATGAAATACCTTATATGGTAAACAAGGCAGAATTGATTTCACGTATTGCAGAATTGGTTAATGAAAAGAAAATAGAGGGTATTTCTAATGTTAACGATGAGTCTGACCGTGAAGGGATGCGTATCGTTATAGATATAAAAAAGGATGCGATTTCTAATGTTGTACTGAATACCTTGTTAAAGCATACTGCGTTACAGTCTTCGTTTGGAGTAAATAATGTTGCATTAGTACATGGACGCCCGAAGTTATTGAATCTTAAAGATATTATTAAATATTTTGTTGAACATCGTCATGACGTTGTAGTACGTCGTACTCAATTTGAACTACGTAAAGCGGAAGACCGAGCACATATTTTGGAAGGTTTGATTATTGCATCTGATAATATTGATGAGGTTATCAAAATTATTCGGTCTTCAAAAAATCCTCAAGAAGCTCAAAATGCTTTGATGGGACGCTTTAGTTTGACAGATAAGCAAGTTGCAGCTATTGTTGCGATGCGATTGGGACAATTGACAGGATTAGAACAAGAAAAACTAAGGGCAGAGTATGAAGAAATAGAAAAACTTATAGCTCACTTAAATGACATTCTGCAACATGTGGATTTGAGAATGGAAATTATAAAAAATGAACTACTGGCAATTAAAGTACAGTACGGAGATTCACGTAGAACAGATATTGTATATGCTTCTGAAGAATTTAATCCTGAAGACTTTTACGCAGATGAAGAGATGGTCATTACTATTTCGCACATGGGATACATTAAACGAACCCCGCTTTCTGAATATAAAGTACAAAATAGAGGAGGAGTAGGGTCTAAAGGTTCTGCAACTAGAGATGAGGATTTTTTGGAGCACATGATTACAGCAACAATGCATAATACAATGTTGTTCTTTACTGAAAAAGGTAAATGCTTCTGGTTAAAAGTTTATGAAATACCGGAAGGAACAAAACAATCAAAAGGACGTGCAATTCAAAACTTGTTGAATATTGAACCGGACGATAAGGTGAAAGCATATGTTAATCTGTTAGATTTAAAGGATTCGGATTACATTAATAGTAATTACATTGTATTATGTTCAAAGAAAGGTATTATCAAGAAGACTACCTTAGAAGCATATTCTCGTCCACGCCAAAATGGAGTTAATGCAATCACAATAAAAGAAGGAGACCAATTGTTGGAAGCAAAATTAACGAACGGTGAAAATGATATTATGATTGCTGTAAAATCAGGGAGAGCCATTCGATTCCCTGAGTCTAAAGTTCGCCCCATGGGACGTACAGCCTCAGGAGTAAGAGGAATTTGGATGGAAGAAAATGATGAAGCCGTTGGAATGGTTTGTGTGGAACCGACTAATGCAAATATTTTAGTGGTATCTGAAAACGGATTTGGTAAGCGCTCTGCAATTGAAGATTATCGAATCACAAATCGTGGAGGCAAGGGTGTAAAAACCATTAACATGACAGAAAGAACGGGCGAATTAATTGCAATCATAGATGTTAATGATGAAGATAACTTGATGATTATTAATCGTTCGGGACTTACAATAAGATTGAATGTTGCTGATTTAAGAGTTATGGGTCGTAACACACAAGGTGTAAAACTTATCAATTTAAAGAATGATGATGCTATTGCTGCTGTAGCTAAAGTTTCTGCCTCAAAAGATGATGAAGAAGAAAATTTAAAAATAGAGAGTAGTCCAAATGACAATATAATTAATACCGAAGAATAAAAAATACTGTAATTAAATTTTAAACGTATGAGAAAATTTTCTATTATTATGATGTTACTTTTCTGTACAACTTTCACTTATGCACAGAAAGGAAAAGTAACTCAAGCACAGAGCTATTTTACAGCAGGGAAACTTGATCAAGCAAAAAAAATGATTGATGAAGCAATTCAGCATGAAGCCTGTATCAACTTTGACAAAGCATATTTTGTGAAAGGACAAATCTATCAAGCAATTTTTGAAAGCCAAGTTCCAGAATACAAAAGTTTGTCTACTGATGCATTGAATATTGCTTGGGAAGCGTTTCAAAAGGTAATTGAGTTGGATGTCAAGAAAAAATATGAAAAAAAATTAGCAACTCAATATAATAATTTAGTGATTGACTTTACTAATCAAGCTGTAGAAAATTATAATGCAGAAAGATTTCCCGAAGCTTTAGCATCATTTAAACAGGTATTAGAATTAGAACATTCACCTATAGTAACACAAGGACAACCGGCAAAAGTCGACACTGCTGTTATATTTAATGCAGCTGTAGCAGCTCAGAGAGCAGGAAATTTGAATGATGCAGAGAAATTTTATAAAGAGACTTTGAAATATAATTATGAAGCAGCACGTACTTATGCAATGTTGTCAAAAGTTTTAAAGGATCAAGGTAAAGAAGAAGAAGCTGTTACTTACCTTCATAAAGGGTACGAATTATATCCAGACGATTCTTACATGCTGGTAGAATTAATTAATTACTATTTATTAGGTGGCGAACCAGAGAAAGCTGAAGTATATTTGGATGCAGCAATTAAGCAAGATCCTAAGAATGCCTCATTTTATAGAGCTAAAGGTACATTATATGAAAAAATGGAACAACCAGAAAAAGCAGAAGGAATGTACGTAAAAGCTTTAGAGTTGGATCCGAAAGACTTTTTGGCACAGTATAATCTTGGTAATATTAAATTATCGGTAGTAATCGAATTCCATAAAAAAGTATTGGATATTGTTGATGTAAATGAATACAATAAAGAAATGGAAAAAGTATTTGAAGGTTACGAGTCCGTTATCCCATATTTTGAAAGAGCATTAGAATTAAATCCTAATGAGAAGAACACTGTAACAACTTTAAAAGAGTTGTATTTTAAATTGAGAAACAAAGATGCTAAATATCAAGAAGCTTACGATGTTATGAAAGCTAAGCTTGATAATATGCAATAGCTTAAAAAAACAGGAAGAAGCCAAGTTTCTTCCTGTTTTTTTAAGCTATAAATTTTACATAATATAAATTATTGCCGATAATTATTGATTCCCATTTGCTTTGAATAAATGAAGAAATAAATATATATTTGCAACCCAATTAATAAAAAAATATTACTATGCAGAATAAAGTTGCAATTGTTACTGGTGCCTCTTCTGGTATAGGCAAAGCTTTAGTGTACGAATTAGCACATCATGGTGCAAAACTCGTGATTGCTGCTAGGAATATTGATGAACTAAATCTTATTAAAAACGATTTGCAAAACAAAGGTGTTGAAGCTTTGGCGGTACGCACAGATGTAACGAGAGAAGATGAGTGTAAGAATTTAATACACATTGCTTATGCGCATTTTGGACGTATTGATATCTTAATAAATAACGCAGGAATTTCTATGCGAGCTTTGCTACAAGATTTAGATACAAATGTATTGCACAGAGTAATGGATGTGAACTTTTGGGGAACGGTTTACTGCACAAAGTACGCACTCCCCTATCTTTTAGCATCTAAAGGAAGTTTGGTTGGAATTATTTCTATTGCAGGTTTTATAGGATTACCAGGACGCACAGGTTACGCTGCGAGCAAATTTGCTGTGCGAGGTTTCCTTAATACCGTCAGAATAGAGTACCAAAAGAAGGGACTAAATGTATTAGTTGCAGCTCCAGGTTTTACGGCTTCAAATATACGTAAATCAGCTCTTAATGCACAAGGCTGTCAACAAGGAGATAGTCCTAGGAATGAGGGAAGTATGATGACAGCCGAAGAATGTGCTTCCATTATAGTTAAAGGCATTTTAAAAAGAAAAAGAGAAATAATCATGACATTTATAGAAGGGAAAGTTGCTGTTTTTTTAAGTAAATGGTGGCCTTCCTTGGTTGATAAATTAAGCTATTCTCATATGGCTAAAGAGCCTGATTCACCTTTTAAATAATAGTAATCTATGAAGTATGTCATTCTTTTTATTTTATTTTTATACACATATCCAATCTTAGCTCAAGTAGACAGCTCAAAAGTTTTGGACAAAAAACAACTTACAATT
>CAKVCR010000153.1 GCA_934725835.1 uncultured Odoribacter sp. | reverse complement strand
CAGACGGATACTGTGCAATCAAATCAGCAGGGAGTTTATATCTAAATTTTGATAACTTCATTTCTACCTCTATTTTAAAATTACCGACTAACTTTCAATTAACAATACAATCTATCTAAAAAGAAAATCAGGAATACTTCTCAATAAAATAGAAATACCCCAATTTCATTAAAACGTTGCAAGTTACTGTTTATTTTGCAAAAACACAACAATGTCGTCCATTTTATTTGCATCCGCAACACTAAGACATCCGCATCTTAATCTTCTCAAACCTGCTAAATATGCACCACTATCACAAGCTCGACCAATATCATGCGCCAACGAACGAATATACGTACCCTTACTGCACGCAATACGCAATTGAATATCAGGCATGGCGAATTTCAAAACTTCCAATTCATCTATTATCACTTCACGTGTTGGCATTTCCAATTCACTGCCTTTACGAGCTTTTTTATATGCCCGATCTCCATCCACACGAATAGCGGAATATACAGGAGGCACTTGCTGTATTACTCCACGAAAACGATTCAACACACGCTCCAAATATTCTTCAGTAATATGCTCCACTGGGAAACAACCTTCCGGAGAAGTTTCCAAATCATAAGAAGGAGTTATCGCACCAAAATGCACATCTGCCACATACTCCTTCTCTTGTGCCATAAATTCTTCTATTCGCTTTGTCCACTTACCGGTACACACAACAACCAAACCTGTTGCCAAAGGATCTAATGTACCTGCATGTCCGACCTTTATTTTTCCACAAGTGGACTTCAAACACCAACGTATTTTATTGACAACATCAAATGAAGTCCAATGCAATGGTTTATCGACCAATATCAATGCTCCTGCATGAAAATTTCTCTCTTCTTGAAAAATTATCTTACACACAATATTCTTATACAAAACTATAAATCAATATCGAAATTCCCACCATCAAACAATAAGCTGCGAACCAAATCAACTTACCTTTTTTCACCAAATTCAACATCCAACTACAAGCAATATATCCAGATACAAAAGCCGATATAAAACCAACCAACATAGCCGAAATGGATATTCCACTTTCAGCCGGAGAAAATCCACCCTTCATTAAATCCAAAAAAGCTTCCCCTAAGATTGGAACCAACACCATCAAGAACGAAAACTTTGCAACATTTTCCTTATTATTACCCAATATAATTCCAGTACCAATCGTCGAACCTGAACGAGACAAACCAGGCAACACAGCACACGCTTGCGCAATACCTATAATGAATGCATCACGAAAAGAGATCTCTCTTTTCACCCGAGGACGAGCATAATAAGCAAATGACAATAAGCCGGCTGTAATTAACAATGAAACACCAACGATTAACAAGCCTGAACCAAAAATTGCCTCTACATAATCCTTTAAGCACAAGCCCACAACTGCAACCGGAATCATAGATAATGCTATCTTTGCGATATAAATAGTTTCCGAATTCCATTGGAATTTAAACAACCCTTTCAATAAATCGATAATTTCATGGCGTAACACAACAATAGTACTACAGACTGTTGCGGCATGCACCACTACTGCAAAAGTTAAATTTTCTTCACCTTGCACTCCAAACAATGCGCTAAATATCTGCAAATGCCCAGAGCTACTTACAGGCAAAAATTCCGTCAGTCCTTGTACAACGCCAAGAACCAAAGCTTCCAACCAAGACATACTCTCAACTTACATTTAATATTTTACATTCTATCACTTGTCGCAACTTTTATCCTCTTCATTTTTCGGCTTACGCATAATCGCCCAAAATATAAAGCCAAAGCCACACAACACGACAATTGGCGCCAAGGTTATTCTTCTAAAACTAAAAATCTCATAATTGAACACATCCGGGTCACTACTTCCTCCCCCCATCATTAAAATAAAACCAAGTACTACAATACCAAAACCTATAAGAATCATTTTATAACTACTAACAGGAATGGGAAATCCAGTCTTTTTATCCGATGCATTCTTTAAATTACTCTTCAACATCATAAACAAATTGTATTAAATATTATCTAATCATATAAATCATTCAAATCCTTACTTAAGTATTGTGTCACCGACATCCATGACGAAATAAAAGACAATAACACTCCACAAATCGTTACAAAAACAACCATCACAACCAACAACTCCTTATTCATCAAATCCACGACTCCTACAACTTCTTTTTGTAAAAAATAGATAGCAGCCAATAACAACATATTAGCAAACATACTGCCAAAAAAGCCAAACCAAAGACCATTTTGAATAAACGGCTTACATATAAAAGAGGACTTTGCACCAACCAATTGCATCGTTTTAATCAAAAAACGTTGAGAATAAACAGCCAAATGAACGGTATTACGTATCAATGTAAAAGATATCAACAAAAACACCACGCCCGTTACCAATAAAATAAAACTAATGCGACGCACATTTTCATTCACCATTTGCACCAAAGACTTCTGATAGGAAACTTCTTGAATAATCTCGTTTTCCAATAGACTTTTTTCTATTACAGCCAACGAATCATTGTTTGCATACACAGGATTCAATTTTATCTCTATGGAAGGTAAAAGTGGATTATAACCAAGTATCGTTTCAAAATCTTCACCCAGCTCCTGCTTGAACTCACAAGCAGCCTGTTCTTTACTGACGAATATAGATGACGACACAAAAGGTTTTGTGTCAATTATCTTCTGAACTCTTTTAATCTCCGCTTCATTAACATTATCTTTCACTATAATTGAAAAGCCTATGTTTTGCTTCACATGATCAGAAATCTGCCTTGCATTCAACAAAATAAACACAAGCGCCCCAACGACCACTAACACCAATGCAATACTCAGTGTCGAAACGATATAGGAACCCGTAACCTTCCTTTTTTTATTATAAGTCATCGTCCATTTATTTTTAGACTACAAATATACAAATTGCAACCAACTTCACCACAACAACTTTACACAATCTGAATATTACCATAGAAGTTTTCATAACGAACAAAATAAAACAACATACTATATACAAAAAAAAGACGCCAACTGCTTACATTCTGCAATTAGCGTCTTTTCCTGTACTCGAAGCGGGACTTGAACCCGCACAGCCGCAATGGCCACGGGATTTTAAGTCCCGCGTGTCTACCGATTCCACCATTCGAGCATCCTCCATAGAGAAAGAGCGAAAAACGGGACTCGAACCCGCGACCCCGACCTTGGCAAGGTCGTGCTCTACCAACTGAGCTATTTTCGCATTTACAAATTATAAAGAAGAACTACTCTTTTCGTTTTTGCGAGTGCAAAGATAGAGTATTTTTTCCTCCTCACAAATATTTTACAAAAAAAATATTCAAAATTATCGCTACAATAGAAAACTATTCGCGATATACAAATCTATTTGAAGTGCCCCACACATGCATCAAACGGACATGGCACATCTCCAGAATTCCCATTCTCAAAAAAAGGAAAAGTAATTTTTCATATTAAGAAAACATTCTCTAACTTAGGGGCGATATAATGCGCTTGACAGCATTATTATTCTTTCAAAATTATTAGCTTTAATAGATATGAATATTGTATTTGTCGAACCATTGGGAATGTGTGAATGTAAATTCAATACAGCCGTTGCTGTTTTGAAAGCACAAGGTCACCAACTGACATTCTACCCTGACCGCCAAGAAAATGAAGACATATTAATTGAACGTGCAAAAGATGCAGATGTTGTCGTAATCAGCAACATCCCATTAAAGAAACGTTTTTTTGAACATTGTCCCAAATTAAAAATGTTATCTGTAGCTTTTACCGGCGTTGATCACATTGACTTGCAGGAATGTCAGGAAAGAGGAATTACAGTCTGTAATGCAGCCGGCTACTCAACTCAAGCTGTAGCAGAATTAACTATTGGCATGGTTATTTCTTTATACCGCAAAATCGTAGGAGGAGATGCTATCACTCGTATTTCCGGCGACAGACAAGGCTTCTTAGGATGCGAATTAAGCGGTAAAACATTCGGTATTATAGGACTAGGCGACATTGGACAACGTGTAGCACAATTAGCCAACGCATTCGGATGTAAAATATTGGCATACAACCGGCATCCCAAACAAATTGAAAATGTTTCTCTAGTAGACAAGCAGACTCTTTTAAAACAATCGGACATCATTTCTGTACATATCCCATTCAATGAAGAAACACGGGATTTTATTAGCACCAATGAATTTGCAGAGATGCAACCCCATACTATATTGATTAACACAGCGCGTGGTCCCATTGTCAATCAACATGCACTGTATGAGGCTCTAAAAAAAGAACAAATTGCAGGAGCTGCTCTTGATGTATATAATCAAGAACCACCACTTCCCGCCGACCTAGAACTATTCAATGCTCCGAATTTATTAATGCTTCCTCATTTAGGCTACGCTACTCGCGAAGCATTTACCACTCGATTAGACATTGTTGTTCACAATATTGAAATGTGGCTACAAGGAATCCCTCAAAATAAAGTACAATAGATGGAGGAGGGTGTGTCTCTAAGACACACCTCCATTTATTACTCCTTAAAATAAACTCTTTTCACCCGATGCGAAACAGCTGTCAACACTTCATAAGGTATTGTCTGCAACTTATCTGACAATTCTGACACCGGAATATGTTTCCCGAAAATCTCAACCTCATCCCCCACTTGTGCCTGAGTATCCGTAATATCAATCATACAGGCATCCATACAGATATTTCCGACAATCGGAACTCGCTTGCCACATACCATCACTTCACCAACACCACAGCTCAGATGTCGGTTCAAACCATCTGCATAACCCACAGGGATTACAGCAATACGCGAATCTCGCCTTAGCACTCCTTTTCTCCCATATCCTATTGTTTGATCAGCTCTAACCTCCCGCACAGAAGCAATATACGTTTTAAACGAACTAACCGGACGCAAAGAGGCACCATTGGCACTGATTCCATGCAGACCAATACCCAATCGGACCATATCAAATGCATAATGACCAAAACGTTCAATGCCAGCAGAATTCAGTATATGCCGTAAAATATGGTAACCAAAGTGCGACTGAACTTTTTCTGTCATCCTCACAAAATTATCAATTTGCCACAACGTATAGCCATCATGCTTAGTCTCATCACTACCAGCCAAATGAGAAAACATCGAACGTATCATCACATGCCGTTTCGTTTGGAAAAAATCCAATAACTCATCGATGTCTCCGACATCCAACCCCGAACGGTTCATCCCAGTATTTAACTTCAAATGCACCGGATATTTCTCGACTCCATGCTTAATCAAAGCATTATCAAAAGCTTTTAATAAATCCAACGAATAGATTTCCGGCTCAAGACCAAATTCAATCATATTGTCAAAAGCTTCCGGTTCAGGATTCATCACTCCTATCGGGATTGTTATACCTGCGGCACGCAATTCAACACCTTCATCTGTAAAGGCCACCATCAAATAATCTACTCCTTGATATTGCAATAAATTAGCAACCTCCACAGAACCGCTACCATAAGAAAATGCTTTCACCATTACAGCAATCATAGTTTGTTGCGGTAAGAGAGAACGAAAATGATTTAAATTGTAAACCATTGCATCCATATCAACCTCCAAGACAGTAGAATGCGACTGCTTCTGAAGGAAGCCGGCAATATATTCAAAGCGAAACTTACGAGCTCCCTTTATCAAAATAACTTGATTTTTGAACGACTCTCTTTTTTCCTGGTGTAGGAAACTATCTGTATTTTTATAAAAACGGCACTCTGGCAATTGGAAAAAATCTTTATATCGGTTGACATTTTCACCGACTCCAATAAACACTGACACGCCAGCCTTTTTCAATAAGCCGGCAACTTCCCGATAAAGTCTACATTCATCGACTCCAACATCTACAAAATCAGAAAGTACCACTACTTTCTCTCGTCCGGCATCCTGCATTGTCAACGTCTTCAAAGCCAACTGAAAAGATGCAGCGTCTGAATTATAGTAGTCGTTAACCAACACACATTGATTGATACCATCTTTAATTTCCATTCGCATGGCTATGGGCTGCAACTGCTTTACACGCGATGCAATATATTCTAACGTTTTGCCTTCCCACAAAAGCAAACAAACCGCATTCATACAATTCTCATACGAAGCTTCATCTGCAAACGGTATATGCAACGTACAATCATCACCCTCCCATTCTAATACAACACGCCGTCCACTAGTTTCTGGAATATTCTCACACACCCGCACTTCCACATCCTCTGTTTCTCCCCACACAATACGTTTTGCTGTAGTTTTCGCCACACTCATAATATAATCCAAAGTTGCACCAGATTGTCCAATAACAACATCACATTCAGCAAACAAACGAGATTTTTCTTTCAACTTAGCATCCTGCGATTCAAAATTCTCCCCGTGCGCATCCCCTAAATGAGTAAATATACCGACACGAGGCAAAATCATCTGCTGCAATCTCGCCATCTCTCCCGGTTGTGAAATACCAGCCTCAACAACAGCCAAACGAGTAGTCTTAGGCATTCCCAACAAAGAGAGAGGTACACCAATTTGGGAATTATAACTACGGGGACTCCTGTAAATATCAGATTCATCTGATAGCATCTGATAAATCCACTCTTTCACAATAGTTTTACCATTACTACCAGCCACACCGACAATGTCTGCATTCAACTGCTGACGATACCAACATGCCAATGTCTGTAGAGCACTTTTAACATCCGGCACCTCAAAAAAATTAGCCTCATCTAATGCTCCAAACTCCTGACGGAATTCACTTACAACAAAATTTCTCACACCTCGTCCATACAAAGTTGCAACA
>CAKVCR010000152.1 GCA_934725835.1 uncultured Odoribacter sp. | reverse complement strand
GAGAACTTCCGCATTATGCGTAAGGCACTGGATGAAGTGGGCGAAGAGGTGGGACGTTATATCCGTCTGTGTAACTATTGTTCGGGTCTCTGTATGCCGGAGATTGCCGTGATGGGAGCTTTGGAGGGTCTGGATGTGATGTTGAATGACGCTCTGTATGGAATCTTGTTCCGTGACATCAATATGCAGCGTACGCTGGTAGACCAGTTTATGTCGCGTGTGATTAACGGTTTTGCCGGTGTTATTATCAATACTGGTGAAGATAACTATCTGACTACAGCGGATGCTGTTGAGGAAGCACATACCGTATTGGCATCTGATTTTATCAATGAGCAATTGGCTTTGTTGGCAGGTCTGCCGGAAGAGCAGATGGGATTGGGGCATGCTTTTGAGATGGATCCGATGTTGGAAAACGGTTTCTTGTATGAGTTGGCACAGGCTCAGATGACGCGGGAGATTTTCCCGAGAGCTACCTTGAAGTATATGCCTCCGACGAAATTTATGACTGGTAATATTTTCAGAGGACATATTCAGGATGCTTTGTTTAACATGGTAGGTATTTGGACTTCTCAGGGTATCCAGTTGTTGGGTATGCCGACGGAAGCTATCCATACACCTTTTATGTCCGACCGTTATCTGTCAATTGAAAATGCCCGTTATATTTTCAATAACATGAGAAGTATCGGAGAAGAGGTTGTGTTTAAAGAAGGAGGAATTATTCAAAACCGAGCAAAACAGGTGTTGGACAAAGCGACAGTTCTGTTGGAAAGAATAGAGCAGGAAGGTTTGTTCTCAGCTTTGGAAAAAGGAATTTTTGCTGATATCAAGCGTCCTAAAAACGGAGGTAAGGGCTTGGATGGCGTTAGTGCCAAAGGCAAGAATTACTGGAATCCGTTTATTGCTTTGATGCGTAAGACGGTGGAATAATTTCATTTTTTCATTTTCAATTTTCATTATTATGAGCGGTGGTTTATATTCAACAGAAGGTAAGGATTTTGATCAAACCCTTGATTTAAAAAAGATAAAACCCTACGGGGACACAATGAATGACGGTAAGACTCAATTGAGTTTTACTTTGCCTGTACCGGCAGGAGATGAGGCTATTGAGGCTGCGAAACAGTTGCTGAAAAAAATGGGTTTTGAAAACCCGCAGATTGTATTTCACCAGGAATTGACTAAAGGATATACTTTCTTCAATTGCTATGGCAGTTGTACGCATACGGTGGATTATTCAAATATCTATGTGCCGAAAGTGGAGTCTACAAAATGGGATATGGCAGAAACGGATGAGTTTATCCGTGAGCATATCGGACGTAAGATTGTGGTGGTGGGTGCCAGCACCGGTACGGATGCTCATACTGTAGGTATTGATGCAATCATGAATATGAAAGGGTTTGCCGGACATTACGGTATTGAGCGTTACGAGATGTTTGAGGCTTTGAATATGGGAAGCCAGGTGACCAATGAGGAGTTTATTGCCAAAGCAATCGAGATGAAGGCAGATGCTTTGTTGGTGTCTCAAACCGTTACACAGAAAGATGTGCATATCAAGAATATGACAGAGCTGGTGGAGATGTTGGAGGCAGAAGGGTTGCGTGACAAGGTTATTCTGGTGTGCGGAGGTCCGCGAATCTCGCATGAGTTGGCCAAGGAATTGGGTTATGATGCCGGTTTTGGTATGAATACTTATGCTGATGATGTGGCTTCGTTTGTGGCACAGGAATTGGCACGGCGACTGAACAAGTGAGAAATGAACTTAAGATAAATCATATAGACTATGGAAAAAGAGCAAATAAGAGAGGTCATTGCTAAAAGAGTGGCAATGGAACTCAAAGATGGAGATGTTGTGAATCTGGGTATCGGATTACCGACATTGGTGCCGAACTATCTGCCGGAAGGTGTTGAGGTGATTTTGCAGACTGAAAATGGTCTGATTGGTATGGGACCGACTCCGGCAGCCGGCGAGGAAGATCCAGATTTTATCAACGCAGGAGGCGGTGCAATCACTGCATTGCCGGGAGCTGCAAGCTTTGACAGCGCTACCTCTTTCGGTATTATCCGTGGAGGACATGTGGATGTCAGTATCTTGGGCGCACTGCAAGTGGATGAACAGGGAGACTTGGCCAACTGGATGATTCCGGGCAAAAAAACTCCGGGAATGGGTGGTGCAATGGATTTGTTGATGGGTGCCGGTAAGGTGATTTTGGCGATGGAACATACAGCTAAAGGCAATGCCAAAATTTTAAAGAAATGTACTTTGCCTTTGACGGCTAAAGGACAGGTGAATATGATTGTTACCGAAATGGGTGTAATGGATATCACACCGGAAGGTATCGTTCTGAAAGAGATTCATCCTGAATTTACCGTTGAGCAGGTGCAGGCTGCTACAGAGGCGACTTTGATTATTTCACCTGATTTGAAGAAAATGTGTTAACATAACGTGCCAGTGGGGCGTTGACAAATTGATAAACTAAAAGAATTATGGATTTTTCATTATCAAAGAAAGAAATATTGTTCCAGCAGATGATCAGAGAGTTTGCTGAGAAAGAAGTTAAGCCGTTGGCTGCTGAAGTAGATGAGGAAGAGAGATTCCCTGTTGAAACAGTAGAGAAAATGGCTAAATTGGGTTTGATGGGTATCCCATTCCCCGTAGAATATGGCGGTGCCGGTGGTGACAATGTCATGTATTCTATGGCAGTAGAAGAGTTGTCTAAGGTGTGTGCTACAACTGGTGTGATTGTTTCTGCCCATACTTCTCTGTGTGCTTCTCCGATTTATGAATTCGGTACTGAGGAACAGAAGAAAAAATATTTGCCCAAATTATGTTCAGGCGAATGGATTGGTGCTTTTGGTTTGACAGAACCGAATGCCGGTACAGATGCTTCTGCACAGCAGACAATGGCAGTGGAAGACGGAGATAACTATATCTTGAACGGTTCTAAGATTTTTATCACCAATGCTGCTTATGCTCACATTTATATCGTGATGGCAATGACTGATAAGTCTCAAGGTACAAGAGGAATTTCTGCTTTCATTGTAGAACGTGATTTCCCGGGATTCTCTATCGGTAAGAAGGAGAAAAAAATGGGTATCCGCGGTTCAGCTACCTGTGAGTTGATTTTTGAAAACTGCGTAGTTCCAAAAGCTAATTTGTTGGGCAAGCTGGGAGAAGGCTTCAAGATTGCTATGAAGACATTGGATGGCGGACGTATGGGAATCGCTTCTCAGGCTCTGGGTATAGCTCAAGGCGCTATGGATGAAACAGTGAAGTATGTGAAAGAACGTAAACAGTTCGGACGTGCTATCGGTCAATTCCAGAATACTCAATTCCAGATGGCTGATTTGCAGGTTAAGGTTCAGGCTGCCCGTCTGTTGGTGAGAATGGCTGCATGGAAGAAAGATAAGAAGATGCCTTACTCAGTAGAATCTGCTCAAGCTAAATTGTTTGCTGCTGAAACAGCTATGGAGGTAACAACAAAAGCAGTACAGTTCCATGGCGGTTACGGATATACCCGCGAGTATCCGATTGAGCGTATGATGCGTGACGCTAAGATTACAGAGATTTATGAAGGTACTTCAGAAGTTCAGCGTATGGTGATTTCTGCTGCTCTTTTGAAATAATCAGGTATATAACAATAGAAAATATATAAACATGAAGATAGTAGTTTGTATCAAACAAGTTCCGGATACTACGGAAATTAAATTGGATCCAAAAACTGGAACCATGATTCGGGACGGTGTGCCAAGTATTATGAACCCGGATGATAAGGGTGGACTTGAAATGGCTCTGCAATTAAAAGATAAATATGGTGCTCATGTAACTGTTATTACCATGGGCCCTCCTCAGGCAGATGATATTTTACGTGAGGCTTTTGCAATGGGTGCTGACCGTGCCATTCATTTGAGTGACCGTAAATTCGCCGGTGCTGATACATTGGCAACTTCCAATGCAATTGCCGGAGCTTTGCGTATGTTGGAGTTTGATTTGCTGATTACAGGTCGTCAGGCAATTGACGGTGATACCGCACAGGTTGGACCGCAGATTGCCGAGCATCTGGGATTACCTCAGGTGACTTATGTTGAGGATTTGAAATTTGACGGCAACAAGACTTTCACTATCCGTAAGTCTACAGAAGAAGGTTATCAGATTGTAGAGGTTGAAGGTCCTTGTGTAGTGACTGTTCTGGCAACAGCTAACAAGGCTCGTTATATGTCTGTTCGCGGCATCGTAGAGGCTTATAACAAGGAGGTAGAAGTTTGGAACTATAGTAATATTAGCGTTGACGAAGCTAAATTGGGCTTGAACGGTTCACCGACGCGTGTATTTAAATCATTTACCAAGGGTGCAAAATCTGCAGGTAAGGTATTTGAAATTGAACCGAATGAAGCAGTGGATATTATTGTAGAAAAACTGAAAGAGAAATTTATAATCTGATAGATATTATGGATAAGACTCAATATAAAGACGTATATGTATTTGTAGAACAACGCGATGGTCAGATTCAGAAGGTGGCTATTGAGTTGTTGGGCAAAGCTCGTGAATTGGCTGACAGCCTGAATGAAAAGGTGGTAGCTGTATTGTTAGGCTATGAAGTCGCTGATAAAGCACAGGAATTGATTGCTTACGGTGCTGACGTGGTTTTGTGTGCTGATTCAAAAGAGTTGGTACAATATATTACTGAACCGTATGCTCAGGCTATCACTCAGGTGGTGTATGAACGTAAACCGAGTATTGTGTTGATTGGTGCAACTACAATCGGTCGCGACTTGGGTCCGCGTTTGTCAGCTCGTTTGGAAACCGGTTTGACAGCAGACTGTACCGGTCTGGATATTTCAGATGACCGTGATTTATTGATGACCCGTCCGGCATTTGGCGGAAACTTGATGGCAACTATCGTATGTAAGGATCATCGTCCCCAGATGTCTACTGTACGTCCGGGAGTGATGCGTGCAAAGGAGAAGGATGAAAATCGTCAGGGTACTGTTGAGATGTTGAATATCAACTTTGATAAGTCTAAATTCAAAGTGAAGGTATTGGAGACAGTAAAAGAACAGAAGAATAAGATTGATATTACCGAAGCAAAAGTATTGGTTTCCGGAGGTCGTGGTGTTGGAAACGCAGAAGGTTTCGCAGCCTTGGAAAAATTGGCAGAAACGTTGAATGCTGAGGTTTCTTCTTCACGTGCAATGGTTGATGCTGGAATTATGCCGCACGATCGTCAGGTTGGACAAACCGGTAAGACTGTACGCCCGAATCTTTATTTTGCAATGGGTATTTCCGGAGCTATCCAGCACTTGGCAGGTATGGAGGAATCTGATTTCATTATTGCTGTAAATAAAGACAAGTATGCACCTATTTTCAATGTTGCAGATTTGGGTATTGTGGGCGATGTGAAAAAGGTTGTGCCTCTGTTGACAGAGCGTTTGGCTGCTTTGACAAAAAATGATAAATAATTAAGGCTCGTTTGTTGTAAAATTCAAGGCAAATGGAATATCAAAAACTCATTATAGAAAAGCAGAATCGCATCGGGATTGTAAAAATCAACAATCCCGAAGCGTTGAATGCATTGAACACTGCCATTTTGCTGGAGCTAGGACAGGCATTTGATGAGTTGGCTACAGATGGGGAGGTGGATGTGATAGTTCTTACCGGTGAAGGACGTGCTTTTGTTGCCGGAGCCGATATTGCAGAGATGTGTACAAAGCAGGCGGCAGAGGGAAAGTCTTTCGGACGTTTGGGAGCAACAGTTTTCCGCAAGATAGAATTATTGGAAAAACCGGTTATTGCAGCTGTTAATGGCTTTGCTTTAGGCGGGGGATGTGAATTGGCAATGGCTTGCGATATTCGTATTGCTTCATCCAAAGCCAAGTTTGGTCAGCCTGAAGTGGGATTGGGGATTACGCCTGGTTTCTCGGGAACTCAACGTTTGCCGCGTTTGGTGGGCTTAGGAAAAGCGAAGGAACTGATTTATACTGCTGCTGTTATCAATGCTGAGGAAGCTTGTCGTATCGGTTTGGTAAATACTGTGGTTGCTCCGGAAGAGTTGATGGATAAAACTCTTGAGATGGCTGCTGCAATCGCTGCCAAGGCACAGTTGGCTGTGCGTTATTCCAAAGAGGCAATCAATCGCGGTATCGAAACAGACATTGAGACCGGTATTGATATAGAGACTTCTTTGTTCGGTATGTGTTTCGCTACTGCAGACCAAAAGGAGGGTATGGAGGCTTTTTTACAGAAGCGTAAACCAGAATTTAAAGGAAACTAAAATTATACATTATGAAAATTTGCGTTGTTGGAACAGGTACGATGGGTAATGGTATTGCTCAAGTATTTGCACAAGCAGGACACGACGTCCTGTTGAAAGGACGTTCAGAGGCTTCATTGGCTAAGGCTCACAAAGCAATGGATAAGAACCTTTCCCGTATGGTGGAAAAAGGCAAATTGGAAGCTGCTGCCAAAGATGCTATCTTGGCGCGGATTACCGATACCATGAACTATGAGGATTGCGCTGACGCTGAGTTGGTCATTGAGGCTATTGCTGAAGATATGGCTACTAAGCATGAAATCTTCAAGACATTGGATGGTATTTGCAAACCGGAAACGATTTTAGCGACTAATACGTCATCTCTGTCCATTACAGAGGTAGCAGCTGCTACAAACCGTCCTGACAAGGTGGTGGGTATGCACTTCTTTAATCCGGTGCCAGCTATGAAGTTGGTGGAGATTATTAAAGGTCAGCTGACTTCTAAGGAGGTTCACGATAAAGTATTCTCTCTTTCTCAGGAAATCGGTAAAGTACCGGTAAGTGTGGAAGAGGCTCCGGGTTTTGTTGTTAACAGAATTTTGATTCCATTGGTGAATGAGGGTATTGGTATATTGGC
>CAKVCR010000151.1 GCA_934725835.1 uncultured Odoribacter sp. | reverse complement strand
AGAATAAATTGTGAACTATTAATTTATAAATTATGAGATATATATTTGGGATTATTTGTGTTTTATGTTGCTGTGCCTCGTTAAATGTCGAGGCACAGGGCATCAAGTTTACGGAAGGAAACTGGTCGGCAGTCCTGGAGCAGGCAAAGAAAGAGAAAAAAATAGTTTTTATTGATTGCTATACGTCATGGTGCCAGCCTTGTAAAGAGATGGAAAAAGGGGTGTTCAAATCAAAGAAAGTGGGTGATTTTTACAATAAAAACTTTATTAATGTGAAAGTTGATGTTGAGCGTGGCGAAGGACCGATGTTGTTGAATATGTATAGAATCACTGCGTTCCCGACATTCTTGTTTGTCAATCCTGATGGAGATGAGGTGTATTGTCTAGTAGGCAAGAAAACGGAGACAGAAATGTTGGAAATGGGCAAAAATGCTTTGGTCTCAAAAGAGGTGAAGCCAGTGAATCCAAAAGTAAAAAAACAGGTCGAACTGCTTGGAAAAGAAATTCCAGATTTCGCTTATCAAGATATCAACGGCAACATGGTGAACTTCTCTTCTTTCCGTGGAAAGTACGTATTTGTTGACTTATGGGCTACTTGGTGTCGTCCCTGTTGCGAGGAAATTCCTTATATGGGTGTGTTGGAGAAAAAATTCCATGGAAAGAATATCTGTTTTGTGAGCCTTTCGTGCGACAAGAATTTGGAAGCATGGAAGAAAAAGGTTACGAATGACAAGATGGGTGGTGTACAGTTGAATTGTGCCGGAGACCCAAAATTTATGGAATTTTTCGGAGTGGAAAGTATTCCTCATTTTCTCTTGATTGATCCTCAAGGAAGAGTCGTAAATCCTCATATGAGTCGTCCTTCTCAAGATGTTACCGAAGAGTTATTGAAAAACCTAAAGGGAATTTAAAATTATTGCATATAGAATCAGGGGTCACTTCTTGCAGGGGTGACCCCTTTGTTTTATTTATGGCACAGACATCTGCTTTTACGGATAGCGTATGTTGCAATGAAACTAGGAATAGTAGCTATCATAATCCAGATAAAGAAGGTTTGGTAGCTGGTCATCTCTTGTATCCAGCCGGATATCATTCCCGGGAGCATCATGCCCAATGCCATGAAACCAGTGCAGATTGCATAGTGGGCAGTTTGCTGTTTGCCGGCACTGAACAGCATCATGAAATAGGTGAGCGAGGTGAATCCAAAGCCGTAACCCAGTTGTTCAATGGTGACACAGGTGGATATCCAATATGGATTTTCCGGACGTACAAAAGCAAGGTATAGATATACGATGTTGGGGAGATTCATGGCGCATGTCATGAACCACAGGCTTGAGATAAAACCTTTGCGGGCAATGTAGATGCCTCCGATGATACCTCCGACAGTGAGTGCAGCTACCCCTACTGTGCCATAGATGAAACCCACTGTGGATGTTGAAAGACCCAAGCCGCCCTGCTCAGCCGGGTCTAGTAGGAATGGAGAGGTGATTTTTACCAATTGTGATTCGGCAAACCGATAGAAAAGAATAAAGGAAAGCGCAGGAATAACATCCTTCTTTTGAAAAAAGGAAATGAAGGTCTTGAAAAATTCCCGGAATATTTGATTTGTATTTTTAGGGGAGGTGGTGCTATCGGTTGTGTCGCATAGTGGATGAGGAAGCAGAAAATGATGGTAGATGAATAATAGGGTGAAAAGAGTTGCTGTGATATAGAAGGATGTAGACCAGGCTTTCGGAATAGCTTCTATTGTCGGATGTGAGGTACAGTAATGTTTTTCCAGAAGACCTGCTATCATGACAATTCCTCCTTGACCAGCGATGACAGCCAAGCGATAGAATGTGTTGCGGATGCCGACAAAATAGGCTTGGTATTTATCATTTAGTGCCAACATATAAAATCCATCTGCAGCAATGTCGTGTGTGGCAGAGCTGAAGGCCAGAATCCAGAGAAACGCCAGACAATAGCGAATGGAGTCCGGACCGTTGAGAGTCAATGCAACTCCTCCCAAGCCGGCACCGATGAGGATTTGCATGGAGACAATCCACCAACGTTTGGTCTTAAGTAAGTCAATAAGCGGACTCCAAAGGGGTTTGATGACCCAGGGTAGATAGAGGCCGCTGGTGTAGAGAGCTATGTCTGTATTGGACATTCCCATTCGTTTGAACATGACGACAGCAACCGTCATAACGATGACATAGGGGAGACCTTCTGCAAAATAAAGGGTAGGAACCCAGCCTCATGCTTGAGTGTGATGTTTAGCCATTATTCGTAGATTTTTGTAAGTTTACTTCCTTCAAAATAGTGTTGCAGGATTTCCCGATAGTTGTAGCCTTGAGCCCCCATGACAGCTGCTCCAATCTGGCATAGTCCGACACCATGTCCCCAGCCGGCACCATGGAGAATGAAATTGTCGCCCTCTTTGTCAACAACAAATGCAGAACTGTAGAGGTGAGTGGGTGAAAGGGCTTTGCGGATAACCAACTCTTTGCCAATTGTCAGTGTACGTTTGCTGCCAATGATTTTCAGGCGTATCAACCGTCCGGAAGTCCCTCTTTCGACAGGAATAAGGTTGGAAACGAGGCCGACATCTATGCCTAGTTTTTCCTGTATTAAGCGAGATGCTTCACTTTGGGGAATAGTTTCTTGCCAACGAAAGAAATGGGTGGTCTCTAAATCGTAGTCATTCAATACTTCTGAGAGTATTTTGGTGTCGTGGGTGTTGCAGAAAACAGGAGGGGTAGATAGTATCCATTGACGGGCAATGTCTTCATCGGAGAGATCCGGAAGTGTGGCTAGTTGGGCAGAATCTCGAATAGCCTCAAGATAAGGATGCTTTATTGGTTCCCAAGCGTTTTCAAAACGTTCGGTAATACCTCCACAGCATTTGGAAAAACGGGCATCGCAAACTTCATTGTTGAACATAAGAACTTCTCCGCGGGTGGCAGTTATGGCTTTTCGTACGGTAGGAGTATATGCTTTGCTGACACCTTGGTAGCGCTGACAATGGTCGTCTGCACATACATCGAAGTGTTGATGGTCTTCCCGGTCATACCAACGGATGTATTCGTCTGTTGTTTGGTGGCAGGAACAATAGCTGTCTTTAGCTTTTGCCGCCTTTGCCTTCTGTGCCAATAGCCAGCTTCGGGATATGACCGCATGTGCTTTTAACAGTTCTAGACAGGAGGTTGCTTTCATTTCTGAAGAGATGACACTGAGCAGATATTCTTCCAATGGCAGGCTGTTGATAGCTGTCAGATGGGTGCTTTCGTCTATGATATGAAGTGCTCCTTTGAATTTTTGATCTTCTTGACGTTCCCAATGGAATTGAATACCAATGGTGACATTCAGTAGGTCAAAATCGCTATTGCTATAATCTTCCGGTAGAAACTGCAGGGGGAGTGTAACATATTCTTCTTCATTTAGGTGCTTTAACCGGTAATGTTCACCCTGACGGCAGATTTGGTATTCGCCCTGATAACTTTTCCCATTGAAAATGTAGCGTCCGTTTAGGCGAAACTGGATGACTGGGGCAAATAGTATGCCGACTTCTATATATGGAATTTCCATGTTTGTGTTCGTTTATAAATTTAAGTTTTGTTTGAGGTGAAAAATAATTGCATCCAATTCAGAGGAGTTGATGCTCACTTGGCTGAATAAATCTGTCAATAGTTCCGGGGTATATCGCTCATAATCTTTTTTGCGGGGTGCAATGATTAGCCCTGCCATGTCTACACATCCCGGACTGAACATGATTTGTGCATCATCTTCTAAAAAGAATTGTCTGGGACGCCAGCATTTCCGTGGGAAAATACAGATTATCCATTGGTTGTTGGTATACCATGCCAATAGATTGAAGCGTGGTCCCTGTTCATATGATACCACTTTGCCAATGGCAGTTTTGAGCTGTTCAAACAGTTGCTGAATATGTTCTTTATGTGGGGATTGTAAAATAAAAACTTCCCGCACATAGTTTTTTAGGCGGAAAAGTGTAGTATGGTTATTCTGTATGATTGTATCTAATAATTGTTCTTTGGTAGAGTCTTGCTCTAATGGCATAATATGGCGTGGTACTATTTGAAAATGAAAATGGTCGGGAGCCGAAGCTCCACTCGCCGGTCCATTATAGAAAACGGTGTATGCTGGAAATGTTCGGGCTAAGTCCAATAAATCTGAAAAGCGTCCTGCTATCAGTTGTGGAGTGTGCTCATTGGATGGAACTGTATAATGTTCATGGAAAATAGGATATGGATTGATGAATATATTGTACTTTTCTCCATATGGAATTCCTTTTTGTTCCACCGGCATATGAGAAGGACAGAGAAAACAAACTCTTTGTTGAATTGTGGCTTTGTCGATTTTAGCATTGGTGGAAACTATACGTGCCGGATTGTATTGGAGACGCATTTGAAAATGAGGAAATGAGATGTCTCTGCAAATCACTTGTTTTAATGCTTTAAAGTTGTGACATGCCAAAGGGAATTCTTGAACTTGTCGGGTGTATAGTGCTGTTAAATCTTTATTTTCCATGTCGTTTTATTTCTTCCATTCGTGCAGATAGTTCTAAGCTCCGTAATGTGTCTTTATAGGAGTTGTATGTGTTTAGTTTGTTGATTTCCAATGCCGCATCAGAGTTGCCTTCCCAGCGGCGGCACAAATATAGCGGTTGGTAAATGCGTCCAATTTGATAGTGACGAGATATGGCAAGCTCTACAGCGTAATCTTCTCCATAGCTGACATTAGGGAATTTGATGGTACGTATAAGCGGAGTATAGAAGGCGCGGGGAGCTCCCAGACCGTTGATACGAAGAGCATTGTTGCGCCCGTTTTCTGCTGTCCATTCGCAATGGTCTATGATACCGGGAGGAATTTCTTCTAAGGCAAAGTTAACCATTTGATAGCTGCCGATGAGCATGGGACATTGTTGTTGGTAAAAGTTGTTAACTATAGTCTGTAGGGTATGTGGGGTGTTGTATAAGTCGTCGCTGTCTAGTTGGATGGCAAATCGTCCACAGTGTGCTGATTGTATAGCTTCGTTCCAACAACCACCTATACCGAGCAGAGTGGATGCGGGTTGCAGGTGAACGACTTGAGGGTATTGATTGGACAAGTCGTACAATACTTCAGTTGTTCCATCGTTGGAATAGTTGTCAACGACAATGATGTTGTACGAGAAATCAGTTTGTTGCTTTAGGGCTGAGTGTACAGCATCAGAAATAGTCTTGACACGATTGCGAACCGGAATGATTACCGATGCTTCGACAGGGAAGATGCCTTCGCCTAAATCAATGTTTTGGAATACTGGTTCCAGCCATCCACCTATGGCTTTTAAATGTTCTGTACAGGCTGTTTCCATTTCGATTTGTACATCCCGATTCTTGGGATTGACATAATCAAATTGTTTTTCTCCAGATTTGCGATAGTCTTCTTCCTGAACGGAGTATAAATATTCAGGAAGGTGAATGATTTTTCCAAGTCTGGAAAGTTGTAGACGGAGAGCATATAGAGCTGCATATCGGTATTTTGTATGCAGGTTATCAACGGCTTGAATGAAAGTTGATGTGTGAATAATCCATAGCGGACCGAAATCGAAATCATCACGTAAACTTCCTTGCTGGTAATTTATCGTTGGGTGTGCGAAACTTTTCTCCCCCTGTTGTGTATAGTAGTTGCTGTAAAGCATCACCGCCTGACTGTCGTGTGCTACCTGCAGCATCCGTTCGAGTGCAAAGGGGGAAAATTGGATGTGCGTGGTGCCGGTGTGAAGGAAAAAGTATTCAGTATGAATTTGCTTTTTGAGGTCACTAAGTTCCGACGTCCTACAAATGGGGTGTATATGAAGTATCGGGTATAAATCCATAAGATATTGTTTTTTGTTCAAAATTATAAAAATACGAGTTCAAAATAAATGTTCGTCTGACAATAATTGGGATAGACACTTACTGATTGTGTCATAGTCAAAGCCCTTGCTTAGAGCGAAACGAGTGAGTTTTGCCTTTAATTTGTAAGGGTCGCTTTCTGTTATAGTGCGGTATTTCTGTTGTAATAGTTCCAGGCAATGGTCGATATAATTATTGGATGGTATTATAGATGAGGCTTCATCTATGATATCTTGTGAAATGCCTTTTTGGCGTAGCATCATGCCTATTTTTTGTTTGCCCCAATGGTTGAAACGGAATTTGTCTTCGGTATATATACATGCAAATCGTTTATCGTCAATGAATTTATGTTCTAACAGAAATGACATGATTTTTTGTATATCTTCTTCTGGAAGTTCCCATTTAATCAATTTTTGTCGGACATCTTTGCAGCACATCTCTTTTTTGCTGCATTGCCCTGCAATGATGTTTAGTGCTTGTTCAGGTCTCATCCTTTGATAGCTTTAATCATTCTTTCTTTTTCGTAGAAATCTTTTCTCAGTTCGATGTCTTTATATCCATTCTTTTTTAGCAAGTCGCAAGTTTCCTTGCCAAAAACTTCGTTAATTTCAAAGAAAAGAAGGCCTTGTGGCTTTAAATGCTGAAGTCCGAATTCTGCAATGGTGCGATAAAATAGCAGTGGGTCAGTATCGTTGACAAATAAGGCTTTGGCCGGTTCGTAATCAAGTACGTTGCGGTGCATCTCTTTTTTTTCGCACTCTCTGATATAAGGAGGGTTGCTGACAATGAGGTCAAAAGAATTCCAATTATAGCTGTCATAATGCAGTATGTCTCGATGTACAAAGTTTACACTTACCTGATTCATGAGGGCATTCTCTCGTGCTGTATCCAAGGTTTCCGGTACAATGTCTATGGCACTGACAATGGCTTGTGGACAACGGTGAGATAGACAGATGGCTATACACCCACTACCGGTGCCGATATCCAAAATCTGCATGCCCGCTTGGATATTTTCTGATACCCACTTTACCAGTTCTTCGGTTTCTGGGCGGGGAATTAATGTGGAATGATTGACTTTGAATGGCAGACCGGCAAAAGTAGTTTCTCCTAATA
>CAKVCR010000150.1 GCA_934725835.1 uncultured Odoribacter sp. | reverse complement strand
TATGCCTTATACGTTAATCAACTACAAAACAAATATCCTTATTGGAAAGCACCCATTGAAATTCACATGTATGATTGGTATGGAAAGCCTATTTCAAAAATTCTTGTTCCAGATAATATTGTCTTTTTTACTGTGGATGAAAAACACCAATGTATTTATGCTATGAATGTAGAAGAAAAAATATTTCGCTATAAAATGGATAGGAATATATCTAACAACTAAATCTAATTTGTTTGGTGCTATTTATTACATATCTAAGTATCAATCATGAAAAGGACTATAAAAACCATACTGCAATATTTCTTGGCTATCGTTTTATCATTGGCTATTGCCCTGTTATTGCGTCTGTTTGCCGTAGATTTCTATTCAATTCCCAGTGACTCCATGTCTCCGGCAATTGAACCGGGAGATTTTATATTGGTGGACAAATTAAGTTTCGGAGCCAGAATGTATGAAGACTTTGATTTTTTGAAAAACGGAACTGAACCGAAGACTTGGCGCGTAAAAGGATTTTCCCCTATACGCCACGGAGATGTGCTGGTCTTTAATTTTCCGTATGCTAAAGATTGGAACAAGCTCCGGATGCATCTTTCACGTTTTTATGTGAAACGCTGTATCGGACTGCCCGGTGACACTCTCTGTATCCGTGGAGCATTTTACGAAATCAACGGTAAGAGAGGTTACGGTAATCTGCAAGAACAGGAAGCGATTGCCCGTTTCAATGGAGAATATCCTCAGGGTATATTCCATACCATCCCCTTTGACCCCCGTATAGCCTGGAATATTCAAAATATGGGACCTCTCTACATTCCCCGAAAAGGAGACAAGATTCACCTTGACAGCATGGCATACAGACTATATAGGAAAATGGTAGAATACGAAAGCGATTTGAAACTTCGTGAGCAAGATGGAAAAATCTATGCTGGAGATAGCCTGACAGAGCATTATACATTCCAGACCAACTGGTATTTTATGGGAGGTGACAAAATGTGGAATTCGCAAGATTCCAGATATATCGGTCTGATTCCGGAAGAATTTTTGATAGGCAAAGCAGTTCTGGTTCTTTCCTCCAAGGACAAGGATACCGGTGAATATCGTTGGAACCGTTTCTTTACACGTATCAGAAGAGAACAAAACAACCTTTAAAACTATAAACTCATGCATATACGACATATTTTTCTACTTCTTCTTCTATTTTTGTTTACTATGACCGGATGCCTGCGCAAACCGGTAGAGGGAGCGTTGGAAAAAGCCTTGAGATTGAGTGGAACCAATCGTCGGGAACTGGAGAATGTGCTAGAACATTTTTCCCAAAATCCGGCAGACAGTCTGAAATTAAAGGCTGCACGCTTTTTAATAGAAAACATGCCCGGACATTGGGGACCGGACCCCGAGAGTATCGGGGATTATATAAAAGAAGTTGACAGTATCCAAGGACTGCCTGCTGAAATCCGCAGGGTCATGCTGAATGCTCCGGCCATGTATCCTGAAGAATTCTCCAAAATGAAGCGGGTAGACGATATCTGTATAATCAAAGCCGGACAGCTTATACAACATATAGAACAAACTTTCCGGTTGAAAGACAGTTGCGAATGGTTGCAGCATATCGAATTCGAGCAGTTCTGCGAAGGAGTCCTCCCTTATCGAATTGCAAACGAAACGCTGGATTTCCATTATGGAGAAACAGTCCCTGCACTGCTTAAAGATTTCCGATATGCCACGCAATATTATGATGACTGCCGTCGTTGTCCATATTCCTTGACTGTATTTTTACAGAAAGGAAAAATGTTGACGAAAATGTATTCTTTTTCGAATCAGCGTTTTTACAAATTGGCTTATGCCGGCATCCAGACAAAAATGATAACAACCCTGCGTTTGAGGCGTCTGGGTATCCCCGGTACGGTCGATTATGAGCCGGGAGAAGATTCGCAACGTAACAGGATGATGTATGGTACGCCTCTCTGCTCCAGGTTATTCTGTCGCCCGTCTCACGAGATATTTCGTCCCAATAGTGCTAAATTTTATCGACTGACATATGCACATAATCCGATACCGCAACCGGACAGTAATGAGTATGTTCCTCCCTTTTTTAGGAATCCTTTTCAAAAAGACGTGACGGCGGTATATCTGAATACAAAAGATATAGAGCTGGAACTTGATTTGCCTGCACCCTTCCAATATGCCTATCTGGCAGTCTGGCAAAATCAGGAGTGGATGCCGGTATCCTTCGGGAAGGTCTGTAATGGTAAATGCCGTTTTACAGAATTAGGACCGGATGCCGTGTATCTGCCGGTATATTATCCGGATGGAAAAATGAAAGTTCTCGGTCAACCCTTTATTTTGTGTAAAGCAGGACAAATCAAATCTTTACAAATGAATGGGAACAAAAATATAATCATAGAACGTACAGCCCCCTTTCATGGAAGATTCAATTACTGTAATGAAGAATTTGCAAAAGCCCGCATAGAATGTGCGGACGAACCTACATTTAAAAATCCTCAGACTGTCTATGTATTTGATACTCCTCCCAATTACCGGCAGGTTACTTCTTGCTGGCAGAATAAGTATAAAAAAAGATATTGGCGTTTGAAATTAAGCAATACGTTTACTTATCTGTCCGAATTCCATTTTTTGGATGCGGACGGGAATACCCTGCCTGGCAAGAGTCTTGACGGTATGGCGAAAGTTCAGAAATCATTGACAGACAACAATAGTAGGACTTATGGTGAAATCAGGGGATGGTGGGGTGTGGATTTTGGCAGACCGATGACGGTGGAAGGTGTGCGGTATATGTTTTTTATTCCGGAAGGCAATATTGTTGAAGGACATGAGTATGAACTGTTCTGTTTTGATACCCAAGAATGGCGCTCTTTAGGAAAGAAAAAGGCAGAAGGACTGTCTCTGGCATTCGAACAGATTCCCGATGGTTGCCTTTATCAGTTGAAAGATCTTACCTCTGAAACATGGGGCAATATATTTACAGAAGAAAACGGACGTATAAAATTTTGGTAAACAGATACAATGAAAAATTCAGCATATTTATTCCCGATGATGTTCCTATTGCTTTTTTGTGGCTGTACCAGACAGCAGGGACAATTGGAAGTCGCTTTGAAATACAGCGGTCAGAACAGGAAGGAATTGGAAAAAGTACTGGCGCACTATTCGCATTGTCAGTCGGACAGTTTAAAACTGGAGGCAGCCCGTTTTTTAATATCCAACATGCCGGGGCATTGTACTTATACCAGTCCGGCTGTTGAAAAGTATTATGCGGCTCTTGATACCGTGCAAGACTTGACGACTCCCTGCAGGAAATTGTTCCAGACCTTGCCTTTTGACAGACCGGAATATGCCGTAGGATTACAGGCAAAAGAAGATATAAAGCATATAACGTCAGAATACCTGATTCACCATATAGATCTTGCATTCCGACAATGGGAAACGCTGCCGTGGCTTGAAGGTTTGGATTTTGAGCTGTTTAAGGAATATCTTCTTCCTTATCGTGTGGCTTATGAGCCTCTGGATTATTGGCGGGATTCTGTGGAATTTTGTCGGGAATTGCTTCAGAACAGTATGAAGTATTATGAGGATTGCCGTTATTTTATCCACTATATGCAATATAAGTTATTTTATTTCCGATGTTCACCGATGGAGATGAATCCGGATCAACGATTGCATGATTATGTAATGGACTGTATCTCGTACAGTCGGTATCAGATGTTTTTACAACGCTTGGCCGGCATTCCTTCCGCAATGGACTTTATCCCGCATTTTGCCAATCGGAACGGACGCCACTATTGGGTAATGACTCCTGATGTGAAATATAATACATTGCAGGTGTTTCAGGCCAATATATACCGAGTCCCCAAGATATACCGTCAGACTTATTCTTATAATCCTTTCATTGTACCTGCCCGTAACGAATATGTACCTCGTTTGTTCAGGAATCCATTCTTCAGGGATGTCACTCGGGAATACTTGCCGGTAACCGATGTAAAGATAGATGTGCCCGGCGGTTTAAAAAACAGACATGTCTATCTTGCTGTATTTAATGATTTGCAATGGAAGCCTGTCGCCTGTGCAGAAGTATCCGGCCATAAAGCCGTATTTCACGATATGGGCAGGGATATAGTATATCTGCCGGTCTGGTATGATGGAGATGAAATCATGCATCCGTTGGATTTCCCTTTCATTGTCCGAGAAGACGGCCGAATAGAATGTTTGGACGTAGACCGGAATCGGCTTGAAACGATGACTTTGGCTCGTAAGTATCCCGGGAATAGTATGAATGACTATTGGAATACGTCTTTGATAGGTCTTAGAATCGAAATGTCCAATGATGTGGATTTCAATATGACGGATACAATTGCTGTTATACAGGAACGTCCATCGCCTGGATATCTGGATATTCAGATTGATTCTACCGAGAGAAAAAGATATTGTCGTTTGATTAAAGATAACAGGGATTTTGTCTATCTTGCACAGCTGTCATTCTATGACAAGGACGGACAGGAAATCGAGGGAAAAGCAATTGGTCCGGATTCTACCGCCTTCAAGAATATTTCAGCGGAAGACCCCGTACGTTTCGCTACGATAAGACAATGGTTGGGGCTGGATTTTGAAAAGCCTGTTTGCGTGTCACGGATTAGATTCCTACCGCGTAATGATGCTAATGGAATTTTCCCCGGTAACGAATATGAGCTTTTCTATTATGATTTTCCTGGTGGATGGCAATCTTTAGGGATTCAGAATCCTGTAAAGAATGAGCTGAACTATACGGGAGTCCCTGCGAATGCCCTTCTTTGGCTGCGTAACCTGACAACAGGACAGGAAGAACGTATATTCACTTATAGAAACGGTAGAATAATATTTTGGTAAACCATAAAAAAATCTATATGAACAAACGATTTTTATATTTAGCGGTAGTGACTCTTTGGGTATGTCTGTACGGATGCAAGGACAAACCGAAAGAAGAGACTGTTGAGGTACAGTCCCGGATAGAGCAACAGGACGGAATTACGGAGGTGAAAGTGCAGAAAGCACGGTATGACCGTTTTGAGCTGGAACTGGTCAGCAACGGTAAGGTGACTGCCCGTAACAAGGCGGTGTTGGGCTTCCCGATAACGGAAATTGTGGATTCTGTTTATGTGAGCAACGGTTCGCGGGTGAAGAAGGGGGATCCTCTGGTGTCTGTTGATGGCTATAAAGCCGGAGAGACTTTCCGGGATGCACGATTGAATCTGGAGAAAATGAAACTGGAGTTACTCAGCCGCCTGATGAGCGAAGGTGTCAATGACCTGAAGGATACGGCGCAACTGCCGGCGCAGCGTCTGCATACGATTATGCTGCAATGCGGCTATACATCGGCTGTTTCTGCTTTTGCAAAGGCGCAGAAAGAGTATGAAAATATTATAACGAGGGCTCCGTTTGCAGGAGTGGTGGCAGATCTGGAAGCACGCCCGTTTAATCCGTCATCGGCTTATAAGAGTGTGTGTACGCTGATTGACGATTCGCAGATGGAGGTGGTGTTCAATGTGCTGGAAACGGAAATCGCTTATCTCCGTCCCGGGATGGAGGTGGAACTGACTCCATACGCCAACAGCAGTGTGATATTGCACGGAAAGGTGGCGGAAGTGAATCCGCGTATCGATGAGAACGGGATGGTGCGCATCAAGGCTGCGGTGCACAATCGGAACAGGGTGCTGGTGGACGGTATGAATGTGAATATCGTACTGAAACGGGAGGTGGCAAATAAGTTGATCGTCCCCAAGAGTGCCGTGTTGCCGCGACAGGGGAAAAAGGTGGTGTTTGTGCATTCGGGCGGGAAGGCTTTGTGGAGGTATGTGACGACCGGCATTGAAAACAGCCGTGAAATCAGTATTGAGTCGGGGTTGAAAGAGGGGGAAGAGGTCATATATGACAACAACCTCGGACTTTCGCATGAGAGTGAGGTCTCTGTTAAAAAAGAATAGTATGAAGCTTTCAGCGTTTTCGATAAATACAATTTTCATTGTGCTGATGCTGTTGGGGATTTCTCTGATTCCCAGGCTGTCGTTACAGCTGATGCCTTCATCGCGCTCGAACGACCTGAGTGTGTCGTTTTCGTGGCCGGGTGCCAATCCGGAGATGCTGGAAATGGAGGTGACATCCAAATTGGAGGGGGCTTTTGCACCGACCAAAGGGCTGAATGCTATCCGTTCCTATACGGGGCAGGGGTATGGCGGCATTACGCTTTCCATCGACAAGCACGAGAATATTGATGCCGTGAAGTTGTATTTGTCTTCACTGGTGCGCTCGCTGGAGAAGGGGCTTCCCGATGGGGTGCGTGTGAATCCGGTGGAAGGCGGTGAAGTGAATACCGGCGAGAGAAAGGAGGAGAAGCACAGGCTGCTGTTGAGCTATACCATTACGGGACCGGACAGCAGCCAGGAAGTGGCGGATTATGCGGCAGAGCATATTGTACCCGTCGTGTCGGAATTGGATGGGATTGAAAGTGTGAGTGTCACCGGTGCTGTTCCGTTTGAGTGGGTGTTGTTGTATGATGAACAGTTGCTCAAGGATATCAAGGTGTCGCCGGGGGATATAACCATGGCTATCAGTAAGTATTATTCACAGAGGGATGCCGGAAAGGTGTTGGTGGAGACATTTCCCGACAAGCGGTATTCATACATTGTCTTCAAAGGGAGCAGACAGGAGCAGGATGCGGATTTTTTGAATATTCCGATAAAAAATATCGGGGGAAAAATGCTCTTCCTGCGGGATCTTGTTACGCCGGATTATCGGGAGGCCCGCCCGACATCGTATTACCGCATCAATGGGCTGAACAGAATCAATGTCAATATTTTCTGTGAGCAGAAATCGAATATGATAGACTTGTCGTTGAAGACAAGGACAGAAATGAAGAGGATGGCTGAAGGATTGCCGGACAATTATTCGCTGACGATGGTTCTGGACAACAGTCAGGAGTTGAAGGATGAGTTGAAAGACAATATGG
>CAKVCR010000149.1 GCA_934725835.1 uncultured Odoribacter sp. | reverse complement strand
TTATTTTTGAATATTATTTATGCAGTAACACATCTTTTTCTATTGTCATGACGAATGAAGAATATTTCATGCGCCAGATTCATTCTAAAAAAGTGTCTGCTTTTAAGAGATTATTCGACGAGTTTTATCGTCCATTAGTTTCGTTTGCCATGAAATATACGGATAATCAAGTGATTTTAGAAGATCTCGTGCAAGATTTGTTTGTTACACTTTTGGAACGGGATATTTCCTATTCTTCCTATTCAGGTTTTAAGACATTTCTTTACAATACCATCCGGAACGGATGTATGGATTATTTGAGGCATCGATGCGTAGAGCAAAAGTACATTGACCACTTAACCGGCTCTGAGAAAAAAGAGGATGAATTAGATGATAAAATTATGAAAGAAGAATTGTACCAAATGCTGATCAACGCTATTGACGAATTACCAAGACGGTGTAGGGAGGTATTGGAATTGCATATGAAAGGCTTGAAGAATGAAGATATCGCAAAAGAATTGGGGTTGTCCATTTTGACAGTGAAAACCCAAAAAAAGAGAGCGATAGTTTATTTGAGAAAAAAATTAACCGGTGTAACATTATTTTTTGACTTTTTCTTGTACCTCTTTTAAACATCCATTTCGTCTTTATAATAGATAAAGATAAAAATCATGGATGCAACAAGACAAAAAATAGTACGTCTCATCTACACTCACATGATTGGAGAAAGTTCAGCTCAAGAAGAAGCCGAATTGCAAAGCTGGCTTCAGGAGGATGTGCGCAATCAGATTTTTTTCGAAGAGATGTTGCATAGTGACGATTTTTATGAAACCTATCGACAATACAAATGCATTAACAAGAATGCAGCTTACAAGAAGTTTACAAGAAAAACACAAAGAAGATCTTTTGAACGGACGGCATTAAAATATGTCGCTATATTTATTCTTCCGCTTGTAATGGCTGTTTTTTTCTTGTGGCAACATGATTTTTTTGATGAAGTTATTGCTACAAATAAAACAAGTATACATCCCGGAGGGACAAAAGCGACATTAAAACTTGCAGACGGGCGGATTGTGGAACTTTTGTCTCAAGATTCTTCCGGTGTAATAAAATCCGGAACTGACACGAGAATCATGAAAACCGATTCCGGTATAGTCTACATCAATGATTGTACATTAATAACAGAAACCAACTTCAATGAACTTTCCGTTCCTAGAGGTGGTGAATATCGTTTGACTTTATCCGATGGGACAAAGGTTTATTTGAATTCACAAACCTTTTTGCGATATCCGGAAACATTTCAAAAGGGACAGCGGGAAGTCTTTCTTATTGGAGAGGCCTTTTTTGAAGTAGCCAATGATCCTGACCGTCCCTTCTATGTAGAAACGAATGACATTGAGGTTAAAGTTTTAGGTACCTCATTTAATATCAACACTCGCAATTGTGAGCAGATTCAAACTACGTTGGTTACTGGTTCTATAGAACTTCGGGTGTTATCTGACGGTGAAAAAGTTTCGTTGAAACCGAATCAGATGGCGGAATTTAACTCGCTCACACATCAGATTGAACTTAAAGATGTGTTTACTTATAATTACACCGCCTGGAGATTCGGAGAATTTGCATTTGATAAAGCACCTCTGGATGAGATTATGGAACAGCTGTCCATGTGGTATGTTACTGAAATTTTTTACGAGAACGAATACTTGAAAAGGAAACGTTTTACGGGCATTGTCAACCGCTTTGCTGATGTCATTGAAGTGTTGTCTCTGCTTGAGGCAACGACTTCTGTGCAATTCAAAATACAGGGAGACACCATTATCGTGCAAGATAATATACAATGAGTTGCAGCAACAGGTCATTGTTTACTGATGAATAATTACTGAATAGTTGTATAATTTAACCGTCAAATTTATGAGAAAAAAGACAGCACGAGCATTGACAACCATTGGACGTTGTGTGATGTTGGCAATATGGTTGATATTACCGTTTGCAACATCTGCCCAACAACAGAAAGTTAACATTCATGTTGAAAATGGAGAAATACAAAACGTATTTCGTCAAATTAAAGAACAGACCGGTCTGAATTTTATTTATGATGAAGACCTGGTAAGTACGCTTTCACCGATTACACTAAGCATGAGGGATGCAACAGTAGAATCTGTGTTGAAACGTTTGTTCGATAATACCCCATTTGAATACAGCTATGAAAAACTATCCATTGTTGTAAAAAAACGTCGTACACAACTCACCACTCCAACTGATGAAATACAAATAACAGGCGTTGTCATCGACAAAAACGAGGAAGCTATTCCGGGTGTATCCGTTATTATAAAAGGAACGACATTAGGAACGGCGACAGATATCAATGGTAAATTTGTCATCAGAATACCCTCACGTGATAATATGGTTTTACAATTCTCTTGTATCGGAATGCAGAAAAAAGAGATTGCGATTAAGGATGATAAAGAGCTGATTGTCATCATGGAATACAGCTCTGAGGCTATTCAGGAAGTTGTCGTGACGGGTATCTACTCTCGAAATAAAGAGAGTTTTACAGGCTCATTCTCTTCCTATTCAAAGGAAGATTTGAAAATGGTCGGTACACAAAACATTATTCAGAGTCTTCGCAGTCTGGATCCCTCTATGCTGGTTATTGAAAGTAAGCAGTGGGGTTCGGATCCTAACCGGATGCCTGACATTGAAATCCGTGGAAAAACAAGTATTGTCGGTTTAAAGACAGAATTTGAAAATGATCCTAATCAACCATTGTTTATTCTGGATGGAGTGGAAACGACGTTGGAAACAATCGTAAATTTAAGTATGGACCGCGTGGCAAGCGTCACTATCCTGAAAGATGCTGCTTCTACAGCTATTTATGGGTCTAAAGCTGCAAACGGAGTCATCGTTGTGGAGACAATTCAACCGAGAAGCGGACAGTTGCGCCTGTCTTATAATGGAAATTATAAAATTCAATTTGCAGACCTTTCTGATTATAATTTGATGAATTCGGCTGAAAAGTTGGAGTTTGAAAGATTGTCCGGACGGTATGATGATTTTTCCAGTTATTCTAACAATGTTGTTTTACAAAAACTTTATAACGAACGTTTGGCTGAAGTTATCAGAGGGGTGGACACTTATTGGATGAGTGAACCTTTGCGTACAGTGCTCAATCATAGTCATAACATCTATATTGACGGAGGAGACGATGCCATGCGTTATGGATTGGGAGTTGGCTATAACAATAGCAATGGAGTCATGAAAGGGTCAGACCGAAACGTCATCAGTGCCAATATTGATTTGACATATAGAAAAAAGAATCTATTGTTTAGCAATAAATTTAGTTTGGATGTCACTCACACAGAAAGAGAGTCTGTGGTTTTTTCGAAATTTGCGCAAGCGAATCCCTACTTTAGGAAAAAACTGGAAAACGGGTATATCCCATTGTGGCTTGAAGATTCCGGTACACAACAAAACTCTGAGCATATTAAAAATCCGTTATACGAGTGGACTATAAAAAATACCAATATAGGAAACACTATACAATTGAGGGATAATTTTTCTATTGAGTGGAGAATCTTTACAGCATTGCGGGCAACTGCCAGACTCGGACTTATGAAATCTGTCGGACGCACGGAGCAATTCAAATCACCCAAGCATCCTGATTTCCTTAAAACTGAAAAATTGAAACAAGGTTCATTTAGTGCATCTTCTTCAGAATCATTCTCTTATAATGGAGACTTGAACCTTGCTTTCGGAAAAATATTTGCAGAAAGACATCAGGTGAATTTTGTTGGTGGATGGTCATTTAATGAACATAAAAAGAAATCTGATGGCTATATGGTTGTCGGTTTTAACGATGATTTACATCAGAATCCTGCTTTTTCAACCGGTTTCTCAGATGGTCAAAAGCCGAAGTACTCGCTTTCCAAGAGTCG
Organism: uncultured Odoribacter sp.; assembly: GCA_934725835.1. Classification (GTDB taxonomy): domain Bacteria; phylum Bacteroidota; class Bacteroidia; order Bacteroidales; family Marinifilaceae; genus Odoribacter. Next base: position 3,148 of record CAKVCR010000149.1, on the reverse strand, counting down.
TTCTACGAGTTTTTTCTTGAATGCAAACTATTCTTTTATGAATCGTTACTTGATGGATTTCAACTTCAGAACAGATGGAACTTCAAAATTCGGTACTAACAAACGATTCTCTTCGACTTGGGCTGTCGGTTTGGCATGGAATCTACATAACGAAGAGTTTATGAGGGAGTTGGGGATTTTTACAAACTTTAAAATCAGAGCATCTATCGGAAATCCTGGAAATCAGAATTTTGATGCTTATCAGGCAATGAAGATATACAGATACAATGTAGAATACCAAAATATGTTTGGTTCGAGTGCTATCATTGATCAGTTTGGAAATGCAAACCTTGATTGGCAGAGAACGTTAGATAAAAATATAGGCGTGGATCTTTCTATCTTAAACAATCGTGTACGTCTGACATTAGATTACTATTATAAAGATACTGATCCGTTGCTTATTAGCATTCCCATGCCTCCTTCTGTCGGTACCAATTCCATTAATGCCAATGCTGGACGACAGATTTCATCCGGATGGAACGGGTCGCTTTTTTACACGATCTTAAGAAAGCAGGATATGAATTGGAGTATACATCTAAACTTTAGAACATCAAAATCAGAATATCGGGACATCGACAATAAACTGCAGGAATTAAATGAACTTGGAAGTGCTCAAAATTTAGTCCGCTATTACGAAGGTGCCAGTCCTGACGATATGTGGGCAGTACCATCTTTAGGTATTGATCCGGCTACAGGTCGGGAGATGTTCAGGAAAAAGGATGGAACTCAAACGTTTGTGTATTCGACAGACGATGAGATTGTTGTCGGTTCTTCCCGTCCGGATGTCGAGGGAGTCATCGGAAGTACATTCTACTATAAAGGATTGTCCGTATCCATGAGTTTACGCTATCGATTGGGTGGTCAGGTGATGGCCTCGGCTCTTTACTCTAAAGTTGAAAATATCAGCAGTCAACAAATCTACTATAATCAAGATAGGAGGGCTTTGCATGACAGATGGCAGAAGCCTGGCGATAAAGCAAAATTCAAATCGATAAAAGAGACCAGCAGTACGCCAATGTCTTCTCGCTTTGTCAGAACAGAAAATACCCTTGCAGGAGAGTCTATCTCCATTGGCTATGAGTCCAATGCCCAATGGGTGCGATACATCGGGGCTGAAGGAATTACATTCAGGGCATATATGAACGATATTTTCCGCCTCTCTTCATTCAAGGAAGAGCGTGGTATAGATTATCCTTTTGCTCGCACAATTTCATTCTCATTAAATTTAAGATTCTAAAAAGGAAAGATTATGAAATTAACTATGCATATAACAAATAAATTGAAGCTTGTAGTGGCGATTGTCTTGTCTATAACAAGCACCTCTTGTAACAATTGGTTGGATTTGGATTCTGAAGACAGAATTTTGGAAAATACCCTATTTTCCTCTCCTTCCGGTTTTATGACTGCGCTAAACGGAGTATATATAGAATTTTTAAAGCCCAATATGTATGGCGATGTTTTGACGTATAAAACATTTGACGTGTTTGCCCAATATTATGATTGTAGTGCGGACGAACATCCCATGCAGAGATTGATAAAATACGAACCGACAGCTAAGGCTGGGCAGGTAAGCGGTCTGTGGTCTACGGCCTATACGTTGCTTGTAAATGTTAATACGATTATAGAATCCTGTGATGCACGCAGGAATGTTCTTAACAATGAATATTATCATGTCATTAAAGGAGAAGCATTGGCAATGAGAGCATTGATTCATTTTGAATTACTCCGTGTTTTTGGACCCATTTATTCTGTTTCTCCAAAGACTGAATGTATTCCGTATGCAAATTCATCTGATTTGGTGGTAAGACCGTTAAAAAAGGCTTCGGAAATTGCAACATTAATTATGAATGATTTTAAAGAAGCTGAAAATCTATTGAAAGATTACGACCCGGTTATTACTCAAGGTGCTCCTTTCAAGGATGCTGGCGCCGGTATCCCGAACGATATGGCTTACCGTTCCATGCGATTGAATTATTATGCGGTAAGGGCATATATCGCTCGGCTTGCCCTTTACATAGGAGAGCGAGAAACAGCATTGTCTTATGCAAAATCCGTAATCAAAGAGACTCAAGAAGATAATCAGTGGTTTCCTTTGATTACCCGTGCTGCCGCTACAACTCCTATGAAACAGGATCGGATTTATCAATCCGAGATTCTTTTTGGTCTATATAATTTAAAGCGAGGAACAATATTTGATAATACATTTTCGAATAAAATGGGTAATAATGTCGTATTGCGTCCTTCCTCTGACAATATAGAAGCGTTATATGAAGATAAGACAAAATTAAATGATTGGCGTTACACCGAACAGTGGACGACATTGAAGGACCCGGATGGGAATGAGCAGAAATATTTTGTTAAATATATGTCTGTAGATGATACTGATGCAAGTGGGGTTAGCCAAGGTTATACATACATTGTACCCATTATGCGTATATCCGAGATGTATTTGATTGTTGCTGAATGTGAAACGGATGAAACCGAAGCTTTTAGCTATTTGAACAAGCTACGGGCTGCTCGTGGTATTGCTATGGTTGAGCCCGGACCTGACAGACAAAAACTTGTTGAAGCCGAATTCAGACGAGAATTTATAGGTGAGGGACAACTATTTTGGTTCTACAAAAGATTAAATCTAACAGAGATTCCTTCATGTACAAATTTCAATGAAATGGTTGCTATGCAAGAGAGCTTCTACCTTTTCAGCTTACCTCAAGGTGAATTAGATAAACGTAAAGAAAAAAAATAATAATCATGAAAACAATAAAAATAAATGGTTTTACCATGTCACTAATAGTCGGTTTTACAATCTTGGTGTATGCCTGTAAAACCGATATGATGGACTACGAGGGTGTCGATGGTGTGTATTTTGTCATGCAACGTAAACCACAATCCGGCTATGGTGATCCGGAACAATACGAATATGTTGACACGACCTACATCCCATTCGGTACGACCTCTTCAAAAGATACAACACTTTTTATCCGCGTCCGTGTGATGGGAGATGTGAAAAATTATGACCGCCATGTGACTATAAAAGTTGATCCTAAGGCTACGACAGCGGAAGCTAATATTGACTATATTCCATTTGATGAACATCAAACCATAAAAG
>CAKVCR010000148.1 GCA_934725835.1 uncultured Odoribacter sp. | reverse complement strand
CTTCTACACCACTCGGCAATTCAAGCTTCATCAATGCATCGATTGTTCCAGCTGTAGAGCTGTAGATATCGATCAGACGTTTGAAAGTGCATAACAAAAATTGTTCACGGCTCTTCTTGTTTACGAAAGTAGAGCGGTTAACAGTAAACACTCCCTTGTGAGTAGGAAGAGGAATTGGACCGCTTACCACTGCACCTGTAGCCTTCACTGTCTTAACAATCTTCTCAGCCGACTTGTCCACCAAGTTGTGATCGTAAGATTTTAACTTAATTCTGATTTTTTGGCTCATGTTTTTAGTTTATTATATTTAAGCGGTCGGGAAGGGAATTCCCCTCCCGACATTAATTTTTTAGATTAAATCCACACGTCCGTTAGCTTTTTCCACTACTTCTTTAGCGATATTCTTAGGTACCTCAGCATAGTGAGAGAATTCCATTGAAGAACTTGCACGTCCAGAAGATAAAGTACGCAATACAGTTACATAACCGAACTGTTCAGCCAAAGGTACTTTAGCAGTGATAACGCGTGCACCGATGCGAGAATCCATGCTTTCAACCTGCCCACGACGACGGTTCAAGTCAGCGATGATATCACCCATGAAATCTTCCGGAGTAACAACCTCCAACTTCATAATCGGCTCCAACAATACCGGTTTCGCTTTCTGCGCAGCTTCCTTATAACCAATCTTAGCAGCCATTTCAAAAGACAGAGCATCAGAGTCTACAGGGTGGAATGAACCATCCATCAAAGTAATCTTCAGAGCTTCCAAAGAATAGCCAGCCAAGACACCGTTCTGCATAGCTTCTTTAAATCCTTTTTCTACAGACGGAATAAATTCCTTCGGAATATTACCACCCTTCACTTCGTTGACAAATGTTAAGCCCTCTTTGCCTTCTTCTGCCGGCTCCATACGGAAAATAATATCAGCAAACTTACCACGACCACCAGACTGTTTCTTGAAAACATGACGATGTTCAACAGCAGTAGTAATAGCTTCCTTGTAAGATACCTGAGGCGCACCCTGATTACATTCAACCTTAAACTCACGACGAAGACGGTCGATAATGATATCCAAATGCAACTCACCCATACCGCTGATAACGGTCTGACCAGAATCCTCATCAGTCTTAACGCGGAATGTCGGGTCTTCCTCTGCCAATTTAGCCAATGCCATACCCAATTTATCAGTATCTTTCTGAGTCAACGGCTCAATTGCAATACCAATCACTGGATCCGGGAAAGTCATACTTTCCAATACAATTGGTTTCTCTTCAGAGCACAATGTATCACCAGTACGGATATCTTTGAAACCTACGCAAGCGCAGATATCTCCAGCTTCCAAAACATCTTTCGGTTGCTGTTTGTTTGAGTGCATCTGGAACAGACGAGAGATACGTTCTTTTTTCTCTGTACGAGGAACGTAAACATACGAGCCAGCCTCGATTTTACCAGAGTAAATACGAGTATAGCACAGACGACCAACAAACGGGTCAGTAGCAATCTTAAATGCCAACGCAGACAGCGGTGCATCCGGATCAACCGGGAAAAGAACTTCTTCGCCAGTACGAGGATCTGTACCTTTGCTATTTGGAATATCCAGAGGATTCGGCAAATAAGCAATAACAGCATCCAACAAATTCTGCACACCTTTATTTTTGAATGAAGAGCCACACATAACTGGGCAGAAATCCATAGCGATAACAGCCTTACGGATAACAGCTTTCAAGTCTTCAACAGTGATAGAATCCGGCTCTTCAAAGAAACGTTCCATCAAAGCCTCATCCTGAACAGCAGCAGCCTCCACCAATTTTTCTCTCCATTCTTGAGCTTCTGCCAACATATTTTCGGGAACTTCTTTCACAGTTGCTTCCATTGCACCGTTTTCCCAAACATAGGCTTTCATCTCAACAAGGTCAACAATACCCTGATAAGTTTCCTCTGCACCAATCGGCAACACCAAAGGAACAGGATTTGCGCCTAATTTTTCTTTAATTTCGCGAACTGCTTTAAAAAAGTCTGCACCAGAACGGTCCATCTTATTTACGAAAGCAATTCTCGGCACACCATACTTATTAGCCTGACGCCATACAGTTTCAGACTGAGCCTCAACACCACCTACAGCACAGAACAGCGCAACAGCACCATCCAATACTCGCAATGAACGCTCAACCTCAACAGTGAAGTCAACGTGTCCCGGAGTGTCAATAATATTGATTTTGTAGTCATGACCTTGATACTTCCAGAAGCAAGTGGTAGCAGCAGAAGTAATAGTAATACCTCTTTCCTGCTCTTGAACCATCCAGTCCATAGTTGCGGAACCATCATGAGTTTCTCCAATCTTATGGTTTACACCTGTAAAATAAAGGATACGCTCGGTCGTTGTGGTCTTACCGGCATCAATATGAGCCATGATACCGATATTTCTAGTGTAATGTAAATCTCTCTTTGCCATTGGTCGTTTCTACTCCTTCTATATTAAAATCTGAAATGTGCAAATGCCCTATTAGCCTCAGCCATACGGTGAGTATCTTCTTTCTTCTTGAAAGCAGCACCCTCTTCCTTATAAGCAGCCATAATTTCAGCAGAAAGTTTTTCAGCCATGCTGTGTCCGCTTCTCTTGCGGGAGTAAAGAATCATATTTTTTACAGAGATTGCTCTTTTGCGAGCCGGATTAATTTCGGTCGGCACCTGAAAAGTAGCTCCACCGACACGGCGGCTTTTCACCTCCACCTGCGGAGTAATGTTTTCCAATGCTTGTTTCCAGATTTCCAGAGCAGATTTCTCTTCTTTTTTTGCCATTTTTTCTTCAACGATATCCAGTGCGTCATAAAAGATTTTGAACGCAACAGTCTTTTTACCGTCCACCATCAGGTCATTAACAAACCTCGTCACCAGCACATCATTGAATTTAGGATCCGGTAACAGGACTCTCTTCTTTGGTTTTGTTTTTCTCATCTCTTTTCGTTTACGAATTTGTTCGTCAAGCTGCCCTCATTTTCGGTCTTCAACGGTTTCACAACCATTTACTCAACTGTTTTTCGGGAACGCCTCATAAACACAATTCCTGTTAATCACTACTTTTACTTTTTCTTACCTTTTGCAGGTGCAGCAGCAGCTTGACCCGGCTTCGGTCTCTTCGCTCCGTATTTAGAACGTCCTTGACAACGACCAGCAACTCCTGCTGCGTCCAAAGTTCCACGAACCAAGTGATAACGCACACCCGGAAGGTCTTTCACACGCCCACCGCGAATTAACACAATTGAGTGCTCCTGCAAGTTGTGGCCTTCTCCCGGAATATAAGCATTCACTTCTTTCCCGTTCGTCAATCTAACACGGGCAACCTTTCTCATCGCTGAGTTCGGTTTTTTGGGTGTTGTTGTGTATACACGCACACACACACCTCTTCTCTGCGGACAAGAATCCAAAGCAGGCGCTTTACTCTTATCCTCAATCTTTACTCTTCCTTTTCTTACTAACTGTTGAATAGTAGGCATTACAAGTACTCTTTTAAAATTTAATTATACTTTTATCCAAAATGGAGTGCAAATGTACATACTATTTTTATCCGCACCAAATATTCTTGTCACTTTTTTCACAAAAAAGTAAGAGATTCAGAATGTTACTTCCAAATCTCTTACTTTATACAGATTCTATCTCATCACCATTCCTTCGGTTTTTCGTCTATTTCCTTTAATAATTGTTCCACGGCCTTTTCTAGCTGTTGGTCACGTCCAGCGGTCACATACTCATAATCATTCCTCACTTTAAAATCAGGTTCCAGCTGGGTATTTTCCAAATAATTACCTTCTTTTGTTCGATAACCAATTACAGGTATCCCAAAAAACATTGAAGGATCCTGCAAGGTTTCCCAGTTAACAGAAGTCATCGTTCCAGGCACAGGCATTCCAACCAATGAGCCCAAACCTCTTGTTTTATATACCCAAGGAGTTCCATGGGCATTAGAATAGTTTGCCTCACAAATCAGCATAATAGATGGTTTATTGTATCTTCGGGACGGCATTTCACAAGCAATTACACCTCGCACCACCTGTTCCAAATACTTCTTACCACTAAACAAAATCTCTATATCCTCATGTAAACGTCCTCCGCCATTGTTACGCGTATCAATCACAATACCTTCCTTCAGATTATATTTTCCTAAAATATCAGCATACACATCCCGATAGCTCTCGTCATCCATACTGGCAATATGAACATACCCTAACCTTCCACCAGACAATCTTTCAACTTCCGCCGCACGACTTTTAATCCAACGCTTATACAACAAATCATGCTGCTGTCCAGTAGAAATAGGTTTAATCACCTCCTCCCAACGATCCTTCGTCCAAGGATTATAAAAAGATATCAACACCGGCTTATTCGTTTTACCATTAATCAAAGGATAATAATCCTTACCGGCTTTTATCAATTCACCATCAAACTTTTCAATAATCGTCCCTGCTTTTACTTTAGTAAAGCTGTTATCAAACGGACCGAACTCCAGCACTTCATCAATTTTCAACCCATCACCATCATACTTCCAATCAAACAATAGGCCAAATTCTGGCGTAGGCTTTTTTGCTCCGGGACTGCGGTAACTAGCTCCGGTATGCGACACATTCAACTCACCTAACACTTCACTCAATAACTCTGTAAAATCATAGTTATTATTAATATGCGCCAAAAACGGTTCATATGCTTTTTTCAATTCCTTCAAATCCACACCATGATAATCCGTCCGATAAAAACGCTTTTCCTGCTGGGTAAATACATGATTGAACATATATTTACGCTCTGCAGATTTATCTAATTCCATCTGCAGATTTAAAGAAATAGGAGTCACATTATTTCCTACTAAAGACATTTTAGATGGTCTGTTACCCAAAATATAAAGTGTTTTTCCCTGCTTATCCAACATCAAAAAAGAATAGGGGTTATTCAGTTTTTTCAACATGCTGACACTACCAGTTCTTGTATCCTTTTTCCAAAGATCGTAACCACCTTCAAAAGCAGATAAGAAATAAAGAGATTCACCATCCTCTGTCAAAACAGCAGAGGCAATCTTAGAAGACATCGGTGTCAATCGAATAATGCGTTCAGACAATCTTTCAAGGTCTATTTTAATTGTTTTTTTTGTTTCTACAACCTTTTTATCTTTTTCTTTTCCTTTCTTTTCAGTTTCCTTCTCTTTTTTATTCATCTCAGCCTTCAGCTTCTCCTCCTCCTTCATCAAATTTATCTCTTCCTTTGTCATCAAGAAACGGTCCATTGTTTCCTGATTCATGAATGCAATATACACATCATTTTGACTTCCCCAAGATGCATGTGAACGCATACCCAAACGATCAGAAACAAACAAAATAGCATTACCACCCATTACCCACTGCGGAGACAAATCAAAATAAGCACTATTCGTTACATTATAAATTTTCCCTCCTTCTTTGGCAGACACAACTCCTACATCGCTATACGGATCCCGCCGATTCGTAATCAAAGTCAACGTAAACCAATTCCCATCCGGAGACCATTGATATTCAAATCCAAAGTCATTTGTACCATAATATTGTGTACCATCAGTAATTTGTCTTACCTTATTGGTTTTTAGATTCAGCACCTTCAATACTTTTCGTCCTTCAATAAATGCCAATTCCGTACCATCAGGAGAAAATGACGGAGCTATTCTTTCCACTCCATCCTTAAACAGCGGCTCTTCATTTATCAAAGTTGCGTGAGAAAAATCAACATCTTCTTTTCTAGCTTTTGTAGCTTTATACAGATTCCACACACCGGTTCTGCAACTTGCATAAACGATCACCTCACCATCGGGAGATATGGTTATTCCTCGCTCAGCCTCTGCCGTATAAGAAATTTGTTTTGAAGTACCATATTTTCCAGAAACCACAAACACCTCTCCTCGGCTAATCATTGCAATATCATCCCCGGTATCCGGCAGTGCATATTCCGAAGCACCGTTCAGAGCTACTGTCTGAACTTGGGCATCCTCCGTATCGTTTAACACTTCTATCGCCACCTTATGCGGTTTCTGCCCCGGACTTCAAGTATAAATTTCTCCTTGCCAGCCAAAACATAGCTTCCCATCTTTAGCTTGGGTCAAAAATCTTACAGGATGCTTTTTAAAAGAGGTCAATGCAACTGCTTTATCGGTCTCTCGCATATCAGCCTTATAAACATTAAATGATCCTCCATCCCGTTCACTCAAGAACACAATTTTACCATCTGGAGTATACAAAGGACTTCTATCCTCTCCCACATTCGTTGTCACTTGCTCATGTTTTCCTGTTGATGAATCGTAGTAAAAAATATCCCTCGCAACAGAAGACACATGATGTTTTCTCCATTCATTTTCTCCACCGGTTTGATTTTCATACAAAAACGACCGACCATCCTTATCAAAACAAAGATGAGCCACCGGAACAGCAACTACCAACTCTGGGCGTCCACCATCTACGGGGATTTTATACAATTCGGAAATCCACCCACCAGGGAACATTGCACTATTTGCAGGATCCTGCATCGTAGCAGAGTAATAGATATACTTATCATCCTTTGAAAATGCCAATACATTTTCTCGTGCAGAATGCGTTGTAACTCTTCTAACCGCCCCACCTGTCACCGGTATCGTATAAATATCCCGACCACCATTTCTATCAGAAACGAATGCAATTGTTTTTGCATCGTTTGACCACACCGGAGATGATTCAAAACTTTCCTCCGTTGTCAATCTCTGCGCCATACCGCCATCACTGTTCACGACATAGATATCTCCTTTATAAGCAAAAGCTATCTTACTGCCATCAGGAGAAATTGCACAATAACGCATCCATAAAGGCTCCGCCCCTGCGAACAATGTGCATCCTAAAAAACAAAACAACAATAATAATTTATTCATAAGATTTATATTATAAAACACGCACAAAGGTATGCATTTATTTCCTCCATCCACAACAAATCCTTCAACAACTGTTCCACAGCCTCTCTCCATGTTTTATAATACCAACAATTCCATTATTCCATTTCAAACTTTCTATTTTTCAATATTTATTTCCT
>CAKVCR010000147.1 GCA_934725835.1 uncultured Odoribacter sp. | reverse complement strand
TGATAAAGGGCCGCATCATCGATAAAATAGGAAGGAATCATGGAAAAGTCCACGGTCCCAATCATCGGGGAGTTGATTCTCATCCCGTTCCACAACACTTGCGTGTGCGAAGGGGCAGTCCCCCGGAACGACACGGTGGCCAGAGTTCCCCGACCGTAATTCTTGATAAACAGCGATGTGCTCTGCGACAGAATATCCGCCAGACTGTTCACCACACTCTCCCGCAGGATAAGCGAATCCACCTCCGTTTTAGAAGTACCGATATCCTTAAACTTGCGTTTTGCAACAACCTCCACAGGGTCGAGACTCAGCTCCCATGCCACCTTCTCTTTCTTTTCTTGGGCGAAAACACTTCCGGCAGCGAGCACCAACAATACAATAAAATACCTTTTCATCTCTGCTATCGTTTTTCTATTTTGCCTTCATGCGAGGATGCAAGTCCTCCATACCCCCCAATTCGGTGGACGTCTCTCCCAACCATCCGCATTTTTGATTCTGACCGGTATACACACGGACAAAATGTATTCCCGGCAAGTCCACCGGTTTTCCATCCCTGTCTACCGCCCACGAAATCTTAATATTGCTTTGCTCCAGCTCATTCGGGAAATTATCCGCATATCCCCAGTCTAAAGCGTACAACACCCAGTAGGTACCCTTCCCGCTCTCCTCTATGGCAGTATTGCGCACCTTCGTGCCACGGAAAGTCACCGAATCGGCAATCTCCCCCGTATACCACTCCGGATAATACATCTGCGTATGATACTCCGGCAAATAATCAATACACCCGGTTTTGCCCTGATTGTCCACCCATCGTATCGAATCCGGCTGTCCGCTCTCGGGACGGTAATAAGTAATCTCGTAACCGTGTATCGTCTCCGGATGCGAATAATCGCTGCCGGCAATCTCGTACCACTCATCATCGGGCAACCCGTTACCGTTGGCGTCATACATCACCTCAATAATGCCCGGTTCACAACTTCCCCCATTAGGATTCTGGGCCTCCCATCCCCAGAAAGCATTGCCGTACACCTTAAAATCGTAGTCGCCCTTCGAATTCACCACCATATGGTCAAAGCCCACCACAATGTATCCTCCAAAACCGCCCAACGTCACCAGACTCCCGTTCGCCTTACCCTTAAACCCCTTGGTCAGCGTTTCCAAAATCTGCTCGTATGTGGGGTGCGGGTTATCTATAGTCGCCCCGGAATATCCCGTATTGATAAACTGTCCCGGAGCCGGGTGATACTCCCACACCTTGTTGATATAAGGCGACACACTTTCCACCGTCACCTCGTCCTCAAACTTTTCCAGCTTACAGGCAGACAGTCCCAGCGTCACAGCCATGCCCCATCCTATCATTTCCTTAAACATCCATTCTGATTTTAAACTGAATAATACCAAACTCACCTCTCCGGGAAACGTATCGGGAAATCTATCCCCGACGGGCTTCCGCTGTCGATGTCATAGCTGTCCGGCAATTGCTCGCCCGTCACCGGATTAAAGGTCAATACCCTGGTGCGCAGGTAATCGGAAGTACCCACATAGAGTTTATTATCCTGTCCCACGCCGATGTACCCGTATATCGTCCATCCCATATTCTCGAGCTTGGAGGTAAGGTCGATTATTTTCATCAGCTTGCCGGTTTTATACTCGTAGCGCCATATCTTGAATGCCTTGAACGGTCCGTCCCAAAAAAACACGGCATCCTCCGTAAAGCTGGCGCACATTCCGATACCCGGAGCAGCGCTATGCACAGGGAAATTCACACCCGACGGCATCTTCTTCTCGCTAATCTGCTTGTAAGTAGAGGAATTCACCCCCACAATGCGCGACTGCGTCAGATACTTGATTTTCATCTGCGACGGATCGGTTGTCGCATCGGGTATTGTGGTCGACCCTTCATATTGTCCGGCAATGGTCATATAGATATTGTTGTCCATCCCGAGGACAATACCCTTAATCTGGCTGTCGAATTTCACCCGGGCAATCTCCTTCCCCCTCCGGTGGGCATCCAGCACCACAAGGTCGAATCCGCACGGGGCAAATATCTTTCCATCGTAGTACACCATCCTCATCTTCATCGACCCTTCCGTCATAAACACGCCTGCCGTTCCGGGAATGTCTTCCGACAGTTCATCAGTCTTGGGGTTAAAAATACGGATACCCGCACGACTCTCGTTGTCCGATGTAGAATAGCGCACAAACACCGTCTTCTCATCCACCACCACCAAGTGCTGCGGCCAGATACCCGGGTCTGCAAGAGCACTCTCGTTTCCGAACACCCTCTCCTGCTTCATCGTCTTGGCATCACAAATCACCATATAGCCATCCCCGCCCCGGTCCGGACCGTTCTGAGTCAGCATATATATTTTCCCATGGTACAGATAAATGTCCTGCAATACATTGCCCACTTTAGCGCCACCGTTGGCGGCACCGTACAGGTCGGTAGTCTCGCTCCCGTCTGCATTTTTCGCAGTAAACAGTTTGCCCTCCCGGTCAATATAGCAGAGCATTCCGTTATTGTCGCTCATATTCCCCTCCATCACCACATACACGCCTAAGTTCGACGGGTCACCCCCATCCTCATCATCCTTCGGTCCGAACTCACACGATTGCAAAAGCCAGCCCACTAATAAAAGGAATATGCTATAAAATAAGAATCTTTTCATGTCACCTCTTTGAATACGAATACAGGTAATCCCGCAGAATTACCTGTATCGTGATTTACAAAAGTATAATTAGTTGCTTCCGAATAGTTCCGGGAAATAGATTCCGGCGGTAAAACGAGTATCGATTTTTGTACCCAACTCTTTATTATTGTAATTCAATCCAACAATTTCTTTTCCTCTCAATTCAATGATTCCATTCGTCTTATAACTGCCAAAATTCTTTACGTATCCGAAATACACATATCCCGTTTGCGGGTCAACACCCAAATCCCCATAAATCATTCCGACATTATGTTCGGCAAGATTTGCTGTATAATACACCTCGGCGTTTATAGGCTGGGTAGTATTTGTCGGAAGAACCCTGTATACGTATTGCGGTTCCCACCCGTTTCCACGAAAGTAAAGAGTATCGAGCGCTTCGTTTGCACGACAGCAAAGTCCTACGGAAGGGATGAATAGATTATTATCCAAATCCCTCTTGGAACATTTAATCGTATAGTGTATCTGGTTTCTAGTTCCTGTATTAAGTTTGGTCAACACCCCCGTCGTGGAATTTTGAATACTGAACACCCATAGCGTGTTGCCGAATCCTTTCACAATACTGGCGATAGCCCCTTGATTGATGGCGATATCCGAAACAGCATCATTACTTGGATTTATTTCTGCTACGCTGCTATCCTTTGCGGCATAAACCTTCCCGCTGACAACAGCCAATTTAGTCTTGGCTGCATTGGCTACCAACACCTCGGGTTGCAACCCTCGGTTAGGTTCTTGAAGATTTGCAATTTTCAATCCGTTATCACAGCGCACGTAGGCTTTTTGATGATTCACCACTGCAAGGTGAGTGGGAGACGAACCATACGATGTACCAAAACCTCTACCAATAGAGTATATCTTCCGGTAAGTTCTGGCATTCACTGCGATTAGGGAGCTGTCACCTCCCTGAACGTGACCGTTCTGGCAAATAATATACATTATACTGTCCCGTATATACAAATCTTGAGCAACGTTTCCCAATTTTAATCCCCCGTTACATTTCTGGTAAACACTATCCCTCACTTGGAGATACCTATCCCCCAAAATAATTTCTGCCAATGTCCCGTTTTCATCTGTCATGTTTCCCTCAGAAAGTACAAGTATCCGGTGATTACTGCTTACGGATCGTGTAATTTCACCATTTGCTAATACTTGCGGCTGTATCTCCAAATCATCATTCTGACAACTCGTGAAACATACCATCAATCCCGCCACAAGGGATAGAAATAAATACTTCGTTTTCATCTCTTTTGATTTTAGTTAGTATTAATAATCAGTACTGCCATCACCATGCAGATTTTACTTTATAACGCTCCGGATCTCCAGACAGCATGTCTTCCAATTTAGGGGCGGTGTACCTATAGCCTTGCGGATGTTTCACTTTCCACCTTAGCGGAGCATCATCCGGGTAGGTCGCATCTATCTTTTTCGCCAATTCCACAAAATCTGAATAATCCATGCATGTGGATTGTATTTCCAATGTGCCAACTAATGTGATTCCTTTCAAGAAAGAGAGATCCCCTTTTTCTTCAAATATCTTCAATGTCCCTGAAAACGTGGTAAACTTACCCTTGTTAAAGGATAAAGGGGACGATAAGGTCAGGTTGGTTATACTGTTTATGCCCGATAAATCTACTGCCATACCCTCTCCAATTGAAGACTGACACCATAGCGTTCCCACGTTTTTCAGACTCCGTAATGCACTATCCCAACTCGGGGTTAGTTCACATTTTCCTGTTATATTTTCTATCCCGGAAACGCTATTTTTCCCTATTCCACTTAAATATAAATTATCTAACGTCTGTGGCAGTTTCAAGTTCACATTTCCATTTGTATCTTTTGTATATTTTATTGTGAAAGAAGAGAGCATGTTTAACGAGGAAAAGTCATATTCTCCACGTTCTACAAATGTGATGGTCAAGTTGGAAACATTCACTTGGCTCAATAATCCTGCAATGTTTGGCGTTGGCGTTGCTTCTTCTATTTCTAAAGAAGACACCTTTTTCAATGCGGGGAATTTAGCCAATTCTTCTGCATTTTTGAGATATAATTCATCGACTTCGCACAAACTTTCCCCTACCTCAAAACTGCCGCGCATCATGGGCAAACGCTCAATTTTGGGAAGAATAAACTTTCCTGCCGTAATTGTCGACCTAGAGTAAACTGCTCTCAATTCGGGGAATTTGTACGTATGGTTTCCTTTAGTAGTTGAATAAATTGCATCACATCTTTTCAATTTGGGGAATTCGTGTACCCCCTCTTTTTCCGGGGAAAGGCCCAACAAGCCCTCTACAATTTCCAAATTGGGTACATGTTCGGATGATACTACGGTGATATTTCTGACTCGTTTCAAGTTTTTTAAGAATTTGCCGTAATTAACTGTTACATTATTATAGAGAATATCCCCGGATATTTCTATCAACATCGACTCCTTTGTTTGGAATAAATCATCAGTAATATTTACGAGATTTATGAGATTTAAATCCCCACTGATGTGTGTATATCCGGCTGCTAAAAAATCATCGATATCCTGGTCTGTTCTTGGCATAAAAGTTCCATAATGCATAATTGGCTGGCGTTCTACATTCACCTCGAACGTCCGGGTGGCTGTATCGGTTTTTACCGTAAAAACCTGCTTCTGCCCCCAATCCTCAATGGAAGCCGGGTCGGGTGTGATGGTTGCCTTTGCACTAAGTTCTACCCGGGCGATTGCCTGTGTCAAATCTGCTTTACCGGGTACAGAAACCGTAATCGTGTTTTTTATAATGGATCCTTGGTATGTCTCCTCCCCGATGGTCAAACCGAATCCGGTGATGTAGCTGTCCGGTCCCGGCACACGTTTTGTCTTTACGTAATAGGTACGCATGTTCCCGTTCTTGGAGGTCACTGTCAGCCGTTGGTCGGTGTTCCAATCCGTGATGGCTTTCGGGTCGGGACTTATCTTGGCGTTCTCGCTCAGAGCATAGCTTGCTACGGCTCCACTCAAATCGGTTTCATAGTCCAGTACGAAGAAAACTGTGTCGCCCACTACAGCACCCGGGTAGACAGCATCTCCCGCAGTGAGCCGGAATTCGGTAATAAAATTGTCGATACCGTTAAAATCATCATCGTTACATGCCCAGGCAAAGAGGGCTGTGAATACTGCCAACAGGCAATTTCTAAAAAAGTGTTTTTTCATCTTTTGTGTATATTTCAATTGTTTCACTGATTATTTCATATTCAAATCGTAGAAGTCGAATACCTCGGTAGAATTTTCTCCCAGCCACCCCGCCTGCACATTGACCCCTGTGTGTACCTTCACGAAGTCAATAAACTTCAGATCTACAGGATTCCCGTTGGCATCGATAGCGTTGGCAATCTTAAACCCGATGGGGTCGTTGCCGGCATTGTGATTGTCATTCTCATAGTTCAAGCGGTCCTGACCGAAATTGTCCGCATATCCCCAGTCGAACTCACCATTCACCCAATACTGCCATGACCCGGGATGCGCCGGACCCGTTTCATCCACGGTACGATGCTTCAGCAGGGTCCCTGTCAGCGTATAGCTGTCCTCCTTCACCCACAGCGGGTAGTAATAAGGTTGTGTGTGGTACTCTTTTCCGTCACTATGATACGGACGATTTATCTTTCCACTCTCGCCCTTACTGTCGGTCCAAGGGGTGGACGTGTACGGCCGGGGGCGATAGTAGGTAATCTCATAATTTTGTGTGGTCTCCGCCTTTCCGGTTTCGCTGCCGGCAAGCTCATACCAGGTGTCATCCGGCAACCCATTGCCGTTCTCGTCCTGCATCACCCACACGATGCCCGGTTCCGAGCTCCCCTTAAAGGCATTGCCCACAATGGCAAAGTCGTATGTCCGGCTGACATCCGGTCCTCCCGGCGTGCTGCGCTTCATCACGCTATGGTCGAATCCCACCACAATATATCCTCCGAAGCCGCCCAGCGACACGTATTGCCTATCCCTCATCCTCTTTTTGGCATACACACACGCCTCCTCCATCGTATTGCAAGTGTACCCCTCGTTGACAAATTGCCCCGGCGCTGCCATAAACTCGTACACCTTGTCGAAATACTTGGAACTTTCCGGCTTGACCGGTCGGGGTTGCGGTTCGTCCACCACCTCGATTGCCACGGACGCACTTCCTGTTTTCCCATTGGGATTGGTGACAGTCAGGGTTGCTGTATATTTTTTCCCCTTCTCCGGAGTAAAGGACCATGCTGCATCCGTACCTACCGGCATTCCATCCAACATCCACGCATAAGAGGCTTTCTCCTGTACGTTCTTGAGACCAGGTTTCAGGTTGGCAGTGCGCCCTGCAGCCACGAACATGGTCTCCTTGCCGAAGTCCACCGCCGGCACCAGAAATTCCACCACATTCACCCGAAGCGTGTCGGCTGCAACTCCATCTTCATTCGTTGCCCGACACACCACTTCGTAG
>CAKVCR010000146.1 GCA_934725835.1 uncultured Odoribacter sp. | reverse complement strand
ACGTAAAGAACAGCACACTGAATCCCACCCATGCCCATCTGCCGACAAACGGCAAGATAAGCGGTCTTCTTCGTCTTGTGTTCATAATTGTTCAGATTAAAGAGTTAATTCGTGTGTATTTTCATCTCACACCACAAATATAAGAAAAAATTTTACTTTGTAATGCTATTTGAAAAAAAAAAAAATAGTTAAATCGCTTTTTTTTAATCTGCTCCATTACTACAACCAGACAACACAACTCTATCAACAAACTATATCACATCTATACCAAATCTAAGTAAAAGCCTATTAAAAGCTTATTAAAAGCTTATCAAAATGCTATAGTTATAGGTTTTATATAATATTTATACAAGATATATATAAGTTGTATCCAAGATTTCATTTAGACAAGACTTAGATTCATCCCGGATGGCTTATAGGCATGAACACGACTCATCCATGCAAAAAAAATCCGGGTATCGGCAGCGCCAATACCCGGATTCGTCACTATTAAAAAACACACATTTACACCTCTTCTTCCACATCCTGCGAGCCTCCTTCAAACTCCGCAATGATGTTGTCCTTGGATAAGAAGTATAACATTTTATCTTTCACTTTAAAATTATCCACTTTCTCCAGCATCCGGAAGAACTCAGTCTCCCAAATAGAATCGTACGGACAAGCCATACGCGTCGCCCCCATCGGGAAAAACTTCAGTTTCAAATCCGACATTTCGTAATCACCAAAAAAGCGGTTGCACGCAGCCCTGCCGTTCACACGCTTAGCTGTGTCGTCAAACAGGATGAAAATCTTGTTCTCGGGGTCACTCAGCACAACCTCTTTATTGTTCAACACTTTCAACATCCAGGTCACTCCATCCAGTTTCACTGCCTCTTTTTTGGATTTACAGCCACACATGCCCGTCAAGGCGATACACAACAGTATCATAAATGATTTCATAATTACATATTTTTTGAATTTATCGAAATTCAACAAATTTCATGCCAATAAAAACATATTGATATTCTAATCATTTTAAAAAATACTTTCCAATTAAAGATAAAAATAGGTAATTGCTTTATATATTTGCAGCTTATTTGAAGAGTATCATTATTATCAATAACTACAAATTATCATGTCCAAGGTAATCAGATTAAAAAAAGGCCTTGATATCAAGCTGAACGGAGCAGCCGATAAAGTGGTGCAGACGTTGGGAAATCCATCCCGCTGTGCGTTGAAGCCCACTGATTTCAGAGCTTTGGTTCCAAGATTGGCTGTCAAGGTCGGCGATGAAGTGAAGGCAGGAGATGTTTTGTTTACAGACAAAGCGCATCCGGAAATCAAATTCACGTCACCCGTCAGCGGAACGGTTGAAGAAATCAAGCGCGGAGAACGACGCAAATTATTGGAAATCATTGTCAAGGCCGACCAGGAAACCCGTTATCATGATTTTGGTAAAGTTGAAATCAACAAACTCAAACGGGAAGAAATCATCAACCGGATGTTGGAAGGCGGAGTATGGCCTATGGTAAAACAACGTCCATACGACATCATTGCCAATCCGGCAACAATGCCGAAAGCGGTTTTTGTATCCGGTTTTGACAGTGCACCGCTGGCTCCCGACTACGATTTCATGCTGAACGGTCAGGAGAAAGACTTGCAGACAGGTTTTGATTGTCTATCCAAGCTCTGCAACAAAAATGTCAACCTGAACCTGGAAGCAGGGACTCCTTCGGCTTCCGTATTCACGAAGTTGAAAAACGTGGAAATCAACTATTTCAGCGGCCCACACCCTTGCGGCAATACCGGCATACAAATCAATCATCTGAATCCAATAAACAAAGGTGAGCTGGTATGGGTAGTAAACATACAGGACGTTGCCATCATCGGGCGTCTGTTCAATGAAGGACATTTCGATGCGCGCAAGATAGTCGCCGTAGCAGGTTCGGAAGTCAACAAACCGTTGTATTACCGCACCATTCTGGGTATCTCCATTGCGGACATTCTTACCGGCAAACTGAAAGGTCTGGTGGACGAGCGTATCATTTCCGGGAATGTACTCACCGGCACACACATCGAGCCGGACGGATATTTAGGATACTACGACAACCTCATTACTGTGATACCGGAAGGCAACCACTACGAATTTTTGGGTTGGGCAGCTCCCGGCTTCAACAAATTCTCGGCATCCAAGCTATTCCCTTCTTTCTTATGTCCTAAAAAGCACTATACGCTGGATACCAACTACCATGGCGAACGCCGTGCATTCGTCGTGTCCGGACAATATGAACAGGTATTCCCGATGGATATCTATCCGGTGTACTTGCTGAAGGCTATTTTAGCCCACGACATCGACCAGATGGAACAGTTAGGCATCTATGAAGTCGTTCCGGAAGATATGGCGCTGTGTGAATTTGTCTGTACCTCCAAAACTCCGGTGCAGCAGATTATCAGCGAAGGTATCGAACTGATGATGAAAGAAACAAATTAGTTTGAAAGTCGATTCGATTGAGATTAGCAAGTCATTAACCGGTATCGACGAGTTAGAGAAATGAAAAAACAGATAGAATATGAATTTTTTACGAAATTTCTTAGATAAGCAAAAGCCCAAATTCGAAAAGGGAGGCAAGCTGGAAAAGCTGCATTCCGTTTTTACAGGGTTCGAGTCTTTTCTTTTCGTGCCTAATCAGACGACATCCGGCGGAGCGCACATCCGGGACGCCGTTGATTTGAAAAGAACCATGATAATCGTGGTGCTGGCATTGGTTCCTGCCCTATTGTTCGGTATATATAATGTCGGTTACCAACATTTCCTGGCAACAGGAGCATTGGAAGGAACATCTTTCTGCCAATTGTTCTTCTACGGTTTGTGGAAAGTGTTACCTATGATAATTGTTTCCTATGTAGTAGGTTTAGGAATTGAATTTGCCGTAGCCCAGATGAAAGGGCACGAAATCAATGAAGGATTTCTGGTATCCGGTCTACTGATTCCTATGATTATGCCGGTAGAAGCACCGCTGTGGATGGTGGCTCTCTCTACTGCATTTGCCGTAATCATCGGTAAAGAGATTTTCGGAGGTACAGGTATGAATATCTGGAATCCGGCACTTTTGGCCCGCGCCTTCTTCTTCTTCTCCTATCCTTCACAGATATCCGGAGACAAGGTGTGGATTGCAAGCGACACGGCAGACGCAATATCCCAAGCAACTCCTCTGGCACAGATGGCTTTAGGGCAACCGTTAAGCTATAGCACAGCAGACATGTTCTGGGGATTTATCCCGGGTTCTGTTGGAGAAACCTCCACATTCTGCATCCTGATTGGTGCAGTAATCCTGCTGTTGACAAACGTAGCCAGCTGGCGCACCATGCTGTCCGTTTTCGTGGGAGGCTTTATTATGGCATGGGCATTCCAGCCGGTATCCAACGTGGAGGCATTCCAGCAGCTGCTGATGGGAGGATTTGCATTCGGAGCCGTATTTATGGCAACAGACCCTGTAACCTCAGCACAAACCAATACAGGTAAATACATTTATGGTCTTTTAATCGGCGCCATGGCGGTCATCATCCGTTGCATCAACCCGGGATATCCGGAAGGCATGATGTTGGCAATTCTGTTGATGAATACCTTTGCTCCGTTGATTGACTGGTTCGTGGTTCAATCTAACATCAAGCGCAGATTGAAGAGAGCCAAAGCAGTTGTTAAAATCTAAAATCAATAACTATGAATAAACAAGGAAATACATATACATTCCTGTATTCAGTGATTCTGGTAGTAGTTGTTGCCGCATTGCTGTCAATTGTTTCTCTTTCACTCCAACCACGTCAGGACGAGAACCGTCAGAACGAGAAACGCCAGAACATACTGAGTGCTATCCACGTCTCTTCCACTGCAGACAATTCGGCAGAGCTGTTCAACAAATATATCAAGGAACAGTTTATCGTGAATGCCAAGGGAGAGAAAATCGAAGGCAAGGCCTTCAATATAGACATTGCCAAAGAATACAAGAAAGCGGCAGGCGAACGCGAATTGCCGGTATTTGTGGCAGAGGTGGACGGAGCTACGAAATACATTCTCCCGATATACGGAGCCGGTTTGTGGGGTCCGATTTGGGGATACATCTCTTTGGACGAAAACAAAGCTACCATCTATGGAACCTTCTTTGACCATAGCGGTGAAACTCCCGGTTTGGGGGCTGAAATCACGACACCCAAATTCAATGAACAATTCAAGAGTAAGGAGATTTTCTCCGGCGAAAGCCTGACATCTATCCGCATTGTAAAAGGCGGAAATGCCAGCGGTTCCAACGAGGTGGACGCTATCTCCGGCGGTACAATCACTTCGCAGGGAGTGGAAGCAATGCTTAAGAATTACCTTACTTATTATGAACCGTTTTTAAAACAAAGATAAAATGAGCGCATTATTTTCAGCAAAGAACCGTGAGTTTCTTCTCGGTCCACTGAGCAAGAACAATCCGGTAATCGTACAGGTGCTGGGTATCTGTTCTGCCCTCGCCGTTACTGCGAAGCTGGAACCTGCCATCGTGATGGGACTTTCCGTGACCGCCGTAACCGCTTTCTCGAACGTGATTCTTTCATTATTGCGGAATACCATACCTACCCGTATCCGTATCATCGTACAGTTGGTTGTTGTTGCAGCCCTGGTAATCATCGTAGACCAGCTTCTGAAAGCTTATGCCTATGAAGTGAGCAAGCAGCTTTCCGTATATGTCGGACTGATTATCACAAACTGTATCATCATGGGACGCATCGAGGCATTTGCCTTGGCTAACAAACCTTGGCCTTCGCTTTTGGACGGTATCGGCAACGGCTTGGGCTATACAGTGATATTGGTGACCATCGCTTTCTTCCGCGAGCTTTTCGGCTCGGGTTCATTGTTCGGCTGCCGCATCATCCCAGAGTCATGGTACATCGCCAACGGCGGTTTCTACTCAAACAACGGTCTGATGATTATGCCTGCCATGGCATTGATACTTGTCGGTCTGATTATTTGGGTACACCGTTCTAAAAACAAGGATTTAATAGAAAAATAATTTAAGAGACTGATATATGGAAAATCTATTAAATATATTCGTACGTTCCATCTTTATCGACAATATGATATTTGCATACTTCTTGGGTATGTGTTCATATCTGGCGGTATCGAAAACGGTAAAGACCTCTTTCGGTCTGGGTATTGCAGTAATCTTCGTATTGTTGATTACCGTGCCGGTAAACTACTTATTGGATAATTTCGTATTAAAGGCCGGCGCACTGGAGTGGCTGCTGGGAGCCGAGGCTGCAACCATCGACCTTAGCTTCTTGAGCTTCATCATGTTCATCGCCATCATCGCTGCAATGGTACAGTTGGTGGAGATGATTGTCGAAAAATTCGCTCCTGCGCTGTACAACCAGCTGGGTATTTTCCTTCCGCTGATTGCAGTGAACTGCGCCATCATGGGTGCATCTTTGTTCATGCAGCAGCGTGATTATGCCAGCGTATGGGAGGCAACCACCTTCGGTCTGGGTTCCGGTATCGGCTGGATGCTTGCAATTGTATGTATCGCCGCCATCCGCGAGAAATTGAAATACTCGGATATCCCCGCTCCTCTGCGTGGAATCGGTATCACATTCATCGTGACCGGTCTGATGGCCATCTCATTCATGAGCTTCTTAGGTATCGACCTCAACAAACTGAAACCGCAGCCGGTGAAGACAGAAGCAACGGCACAGGTCACGACGCACACAACGACGGAGGCATCCATCGATATTATGACGGCTGCCAAAGCGGAATAATCTGAAACATAAATTTAAAACAAAAACGAGATGATCATATTAGCAATAAATACAGCAATCATTACTGCCGGCATTGTGGTGTTTCTGATTGTTACGCTGATTCTGGTGGGCATTCTCCTGTTTGCAAAGGCCAAACTGACCGCCAAGGGCAACGTACAGGTGAGCATCAACAACGGCGAGCGTGTGGTAACAACCGAACCGGGAAGCTCTTTGCTTGCCACTTTAGGAAGCCAGAAGATTTTCCTTCCCTCTGCCTGCGGAGGAAAAGGTTCATGCGGTATGTGTAAATGCCAGGTAGATTCCGGGGCAGGTTCAATTCTCCCGACGGAAACGGGTTTCTTCTCCTACAAACAGCAACACGAAGACTGGCGTCTGGCATGTCAGGTGAAGGTGAAGGAAAATATCGAAATGCGCATACCGGAGTCCATTCTGGGTATCAAGAAATGGGAATGCACCGTGGTTTCCAACCGCAACATTTCAACATTCCTGAAGGAATTTGTCGTAAAATTACCGGAAGGCGAAAACCTGAAGTTCAAATCGGGAGGTTATATCCAGATTGACGTGCCGGCATTGGACGTGGATTTCAAGGATATGGACATCGATGAACGTTATAAAGGCGACTGGGAGCGCATGAAGATGTTCGATCTCAAGATGCACAATCCGGAACCGACCTACCGTGCCTACTCCATGGCAAACTCACCGGCAGAAGGCAACATCATCATGTTGAACATCCGTATTGCCACACCTCCGTTTGACCGTGCTACCGGCAGCTTTATGCCTGTAAACCCCGGAGTATGCTCGTCATTTATCTTCTCGCGCAAACCGGGAGACAAGGTGACTATTTCCGGTCCTTACGGAGAGTTCTTCCTACGCGAGACCAACAACGAAATGATGTTTATCGGCGGTGGTGCCGGTATGGCTCCGATGCGTTCGCACATCTTCAACCTGTTCCACACCATACACACAGACCGCAAGGTTACGTTCTGGTATGGCGCCCGTGCTTTGAAAGAGGCTCCTTACGTAGATGAATTCAACAAGATTCAGGAAGAGAATCCTAATTTCCACTGGACACTGGCTCTCGACCGACCGGATCCGGAGGCAGATGCAGCCGGCATCGCTTACAAACCGGGATTCGTACATCAGGTGATTTTCGAAAACTATCTGAAGAACCACGAAAATCCGGAGGATATCGAATACTATTTGTGCGGACCTCCAATGATGATTCAGGCCGTTACCAAGATGCTTTACGATCTTGGCGTGCCGGACGAGAATGTAATGTACGACAATTTCGGCGGATAGCATAGGTGACAAAGCATAAATAAATGCTACAAATACCTTGCATTCCAACGGGAATTAATATAAATTTGACACAATATATTTA
>CAKVCR010000145.1 GCA_934725835.1 uncultured Odoribacter sp. | reverse complement strand
TCTTTCAAAACTTCAATCGACTCTATCATATCAGGATTTATATCCGCTAATAAATTTGTTCCGGTAATTGGAGATGTAAAAGAATTTAATGGTACACCATCTACAACCCATAATGGGTTAGAAAAACGTCTTTCCAATTCAATATCCAATGAGTTATAACCTCGAATGGTAATAGCAGTACCTCCACCACCGGGAGCTCCGGAAATATTAGTCACATCCATACCTGCCACTCTTCCTTGCAATAATGTTGCTATATTGGGAGAGGGTATACCCTCCAAATCTTCTCCCTTCACGGTAGATACAGCACCTGTCATTTCTCGACGAGTTGTAGTTCCATAAGCAACTACTTTTACTTCATCAAGACTGGAAATTTCTTCATCAAGCACAACTTGTACAAATGGAATATCATTTTGAAAATGACAACGTTTTGTCTTATAACCGACAGAAGACAATATCAAAAAACCTTCTTTTATCGGCAGATTCATCACAAACTTACCTAAATCATCGGTTGCCGTACCAACCACTGTTCCCTCTAGTTGAACAGTTACTCCAGGTAAAGACTTACCTTTTTTATCCACTACTTCTCCTCGCAACACCCAAGAATCAATTTGATTACTGAACAATCGCTGGGGAACAACCCATATTTCTCCATTTTTCACCAACGAGGTTAAATGAGTATTCTTTAATACCTCATTCACCGCAATTTGAATATCCACATTTAATAATTCTAGAGTAACATGTTTCAACTCTTTTTCTATTTCCTCTCGCTTATAACTAATACAATTGCCACTCAATTGATTAATCTCTTTCAATGCATCTATAACAGATACATTTTCAACCTTCAAGGATATTAATTTCCCAATTTGCTGTCCTTGTGCTCCATGCCCCCAAAAAATAATCCAAAGGAGCATAAATAACATCCGACCTTTTTCCATAATTTTGTAATGTATTAAATTAACTATAGTCTCCGATTCTCACGGAGATGATTGACCGGTAACATTCGCGACTGTTACCGGTTTTTCTTTTTTTCTGATATATAAATTATTCTATCTTTTATCACAAAAGATGGTCCCCCCAATAATGATATTTTTTTCAGTACATCATCTAAAGCAATGTTACGGTCTATCTTACCCGTAAACGTATGACTTCCTGACAAAGAATCTTTGTATACATACTTCACATCATACCAACGCGAGAGCATCCGCATAACAGATTCCAAACTATCATCCTCTAAAACAATAACACCATCTCTCCACAATGATTTAAAATGAGCATCTATCTTTTTAATATATAAATGCTTGGTACTGCGCTCACAAACAGCCTGATAACCAGGCATCAATTGATTCTGTTTATTTGTATTATGCATTGCAACTTCAACTTTGCCTGATAACAACGTTGTTTGTACTTGAGGTTCATCTTCATAAGCCATAACATTAAAAACAGTCCCTAACACCTTAACGTCTATCATATCTGTTTTCACGACAAAAGACCTTTTAGAATCACGAGCTATTTCAAAAAAAGCTTCTCCCTTTAATATCACTTCACGTCTTGATTTATCGAAATGCACGGGATAAGTTAATTCTGAATCAGAATTCAAAAAAACTTTAGAACCATCGCTTAAAATCAAGGAATAAATTCCACCCTTAGGAACGATAATGGTATTATAATTTAATGCAGGAGTCGGTATAGCAGTGTCTCCGGTAACATATTGAATCTGACCGGAAGAAATTTTCACTTCAGAATTCTCTATTGCAACAAGTGTATCACTTATATCTAGAGGTATATTCTTCCCATCATTTAAAACCAAAACTGCTTGTCGTTTTGCAGGATAGATTATTCCCTGTTGCAAATAATCATTATGACTAGAACTATCGACTAAGTACTTAAATCCTATGCACAGCAACAATACTGCAATAGCTGCGCACATAGACAATTTTATTATTAAATACCGTTTTTGTTTATACACAACACGTTCTATGCGCTTCCACTGCTTGTGTTGATCAGTTAACGCTGATATTTTTTCAAAATCTGTATCATACACCCCACTACTTAATTCTTTCCACAGTTTTTGATTCTCAGCAGATTCTCGAATCCATTCATTCCAAAGCTGAATTTCATCTTGGCTCAATTCAGAATCATCATATATTTTTCTAAATATTATATCTGCTATTTTTACAAAAAACAAATCCTTATTCATCCCATTTTTCTTTTCTATGAAATTTCACAAAACAGAAAAACGGGTGAATCCATTTAGAAAAAAAACAAGAAAAAGACAAAACTCTTTAGATAATTCAAACGTTGACGAAGATATTTGTAGGCATTTTTTTTTAAAGTTTTAACGGTGTTCACAGAAATATTTAATTCTGAAGCTATTTCTTCAAGCTTCATATCCAACATACTCATTCTTATAACATTCTGTGTCTGTTGGGGCAAAGTGGCAATAGCTTGCTGAACTTCACCACATACATCTGCAACAATCAATAAATTCCCGTCCTCAATTACATTTGAATCTACAATGCTATTTAAAATTCTTTTATGTATAGAGGAATCTCGGAAATGAGACAATATTTTATTTCGCAATGTCAAATAAAAATAAGTTTTTACAGCCAAAACATCAGTGAAATCTCTACGGTTATTCCAATACAACACAAAAGCCTCTTGCACTAAATCTTCAGATAATTCCTTTTCATGGGTTAGCTTGAACGTATAATAAAAAAAACGTTTATACCATTCATCATATAATTTGCTCAACGTCTTACTATTCCCTTCTGCAATTTCTTTAATATGAACATTTTCAATCATACCCAATTATATTTCGACAAGCGAAAGTAGAAAAAATATTCTTGAAAAAAAGAGCCGCATCAAGGCGGCTCTCAATTATTTTTTCGGGTCGTATGCCCACTTTAACCAAACGGCGCCCCATGTAAATCCGGCACCGAAAGCGGCAAGAATTAGATTATCACCCTTATGCAACTGATTTTCCCATTCATACAGACACAATGGGATGGTTGCTGAAGTTGTATTTCCATACTTCTGTATATTCACCATCACCTTTTCAGGATTCAATCCCATACGACGCCCAGTGGCATCAATGATACGTAAATTTGCCTGATGAGGCACCAGCCAAGCGATATCTTCCGGCTTCAAACCATTCTTTTCCATGATTTCAGCTGCTGTATCCGCCATGTTCGTCACAGCATGTTTGAACACAAACTGTCCGTCCTGGTAAATATAATGTTCTCGATTTGTCACCGTCTCTATTGAAGGAGGATTCAACGAACCACCGGCTTTCATATAAAGATGGTCACGTCCCATACCGTCAGAACGCAAAATATGGTCCATAACACCCAATTCCTCTTCTGTCGGCTCCAACAGCACTGCTGCAGCGGCATCTCCAAACAATGGACAGGTTTTACGATCAGTATAGTCGGTAATCACTGACATCTTTTCACACCCTACAAAAACCACTTTTTTGTAGCGTCCGCTCTCAACGTATTGCGTTGCAGTAACCAATCCGAACAAAAATCCTGAACATCCTGCATTCAAATCAAATCCAAAGGCATTCTTGATACCCACCATATCTGAAATCACCTGTGCATTTGCAGGGAAGTGCATATCCGGTGTCACCGTTGCACAAATCAACAGATCAACCTCCTCTGGTTTGGTACCTGTTTTTTCCAACAACTGGTTTACCGCCTGAGCTCCCATCCACGCACTTCCTTTTGTAGGATCTTTCAGAATATGTCTTTCCTTAATACCTACACGAGTCATAATCCACTCGTCCGAGGTGTCAACCATACGGCTCAACTCCTCGTTATTCAGAATATAGTCGGGATAGTATGCCCCTACTCCGGTTATTATAGCTCTCGGCCTATTCATATTAAACAATTTTACAAGTCCGTCTAAACTATTAAACAGCCATAGCCCCCTACAACATAGGAGGCTGGCCGGTATAATCTAAACAATCCTTTAGTGACAAGATTATGCTACTACTGCTTTCTCAATAGCCAACTTTCCTCTGTAATACCCACATTCAGGACATACGGTGTGATACTTTACAGCAGCACCACAGTTAGAACACTTCATGATTGCAGTTGAAGTAATTGCATCATGCGTTCTTCTCTTATTTCTTCTCTGTTTTGAGGTTCGGTGTTTCGGATGTGCCATTTCTCTGTTATTTTTAGTTATTAATTAATTTTCTAAGCTCGTCCCATCTCGGGTCTATCGGCTTCTCTTCTTCATCTATCACATATTCACGGAGCATTTCTTGCATGCTTTCGTCACACTCGCCGTCCTCGTGCACCACCCGCATCGGATAATTCAACATATAAGTCTCATAAAGATAAGTGCTCATATCTAAAAAATCATCCTCCGGCGTTACGATAATATAATCATCATCGTTTCCCTCTTCACGCCCACTCTGTTTGACAATCAGCTCCATTTCGCCATGTATCGGCAGTTCTAATTCTCCCAGGCAGCGGTCGCAAACGGCTTTTACCACTCCGTCAAGTTTTATCTTCACCTCCATCAACAGCGAACTTTTAATAATAACAATGACAGCATCCACTTTGCCCTCCGTACCTTTAGTTGCCTCGAAGCAATCGAAAAAGGCAGAGTCCAAAACGAAATCAAAAGAGTGCTTTCCCTCTCCCAATCCCCTGAATGCTATCTTATATTCGTTCAATCTGTTCACGTCCTCTGAAGTAAAACGGCGCAAAGATAGCACAAAAACTTACAATTGAAAAGCAAAAGGTGAAAAATTATATTTTATCACTCTACTATAATTGTCATGGCATCCTGCAAAACGTGAGAGTATCCCGGATTCGTCAATCGAACCGACACCTTGTATACGCCAGGCTTTGCATCATTCTCTACCGGATACAACAGGACTCCGCCACCACGAATTGTCAGGTCTTTCTTGAAGGTTGCTGCAGCCTCCTCGCCCAGGTTAGAAGTCACTGACTCCACGCTAAATAAAATCTGCTGAGTTCCCTCGTATCCTTGCAACGTCAAACTCACCCAAGGAGTCTTACTCTCCATTCGGATTGCATCCAATTCCGGATCCAACGTCTTGCGAATATACATTGTGTCCGGGTCATAAGAAGCATTCTCTGCTATCAGGTAACCCACTGTTGTCTGATGGCAGGCTCCGACCGACAGGCCTACTGCCAATATTATCCATATCATTATTTGTTTCATCTTCATGTATTTTTTGAATTATTCTTCATATCCCAATGCGAAATTATACTCCAATGCGTGCACGATACAATTATCCGGCTCAATGTCTCCCGAGGCAATGGCAAATATAGGCTGGGAGTTCATAAAACTGATGTGTATCGGCTTGGCTGCATTCTCCACCACTCCATTCTTCGACTGCTTCATGATAAACACCCATATTTTCGTATCCGCCAAGGTATTCAAGTAGCTGCCTCCCGTACCCGGGGAACCGTAAGTTGTCGGTTCTCCGTAAGGAATGTCCTTCCGATAGAGTTTTCCGTCAATCACATGCCTCAACAACATTTCACGACACCACTCCGGATCAAGGTCAGACACCCGTTTGTGACCGAATTCCAACAAATGCCGACGAATCGAATGATTCGTGATACCGAAAAACGTAATCTCCTTGTGTGCCGGGTCTTTCCCCTCGAAAAGTCGCACCATCTCCTCTCCCGCATGGCGAACCAACAGAATCGTAGAATCCCAATCGTAGGAGTTTGATGCCATATACTGCATCAAATTCCCATGAAAACGCCCTTTACTAATCCCAGTGTCGATGTAATTATCTTTTGTACACCCCACATACAACAACGAGCTTAGAAACAATATTGCATATAAAATTCTTCTCATAATATTCTTCTTTTAATTTGAACGACGATTCCAGTACCTGTTTTGGCGAATCAAATCATTATTGGAGAAACAGTCCGCTCCCAACATTAGATATAAAGCGCCATCTTGAATATCTCTATCCGTGAGCTTGCCATAAGCCTCGGAAATTTCCTTTCTGATATAATCGTAAGTATCATCCCCTCTCAGAAAACACCAACCGTTACGCATAATGTCAAAATAACGGTGATATTCAGCCACCAGCTCCTTCTCCCGCTCTCTGAAAATAGCCAGCTGGATATTCCCGCTCAGCCCTTTCTCCACATCATCGGAGTTCGGGAAAGCGTGCATATCATCCCCATAAGCCCGACGGCGAATTTCGTTCAAATCGTCTGCAGCATTTGTCTTCCCCTGACGGGCCCGACATTCTGCTCGGAGCAAATATATCTCGCCCAATCTCCAAATCACCTTATATTGATTGATTCCGGCATATTGAAGCTCCGGAGTGTACGCAAGCTTAATGTAATGTGGATACCGGAACTTATACAGGAATGCCCGTTGCAACTTCTGATTGTCCTCCGCTGCTATGATGGAATCTCCCGGTCTATACTTCGTTGCAGCATAAACCTCCTCATTGCTCTTATAAATCAGGAACAATGAATCCGCATCAATATTCCAAAAATAGGCATCCCTACGCAAATCTTCGGGAGCATACATCATTCTCACCGTACTCTTGTAATATCCGTCTGAATACTGATTGTTAATCGGATGCGCACTTCCCAGAGCTATCGGGAACGTAATTGGCAAATCAGTGCGCAAGCCCTCTTGTGAGTCATAGTAAATCTCCCAAATCGACTCGGCGCTTCCTCCTTTCATCACGTTTGTACAAACGGTCTCAGGATCCGCAGCCAACGAATAATTGCCCACTTTCCCTTCGATGAGCATACTGCAATACTCTTCGGCCTTTGCCCAATACTCTTTCTTGCCTTCTACGCCGGCTCTCCACGCATAGAGATGTGCCAACAAAGCAGCCGCGGCACCCTTGCTGCCATATTGTTTCATTCGGGATTCTTTTGAAGTAGCCACCAACTCCTCGTATGTCGGCAAATCCATCGCCTTCAGTCCCCATTTTTCCGCCTCATCCAACACATTGCCTATCGGACTCTGAGGAAACTTAGAGAACTCAATTGTTGAGCCTGTAATCGGCACCTGTCCATAATTCATCGCCAAATAGAAATAAGCCACTGCCTTGGCAAAATATGCCTGCTGAATATAGGGTTTCAACTTCTCCGGGTCTCCTTTGAAACGGTGTGTATTCTCCAGAATCAAATTCGCCTGATAAATCGTGTA
>CAKVCR010000144.1 GCA_934725835.1 uncultured Odoribacter sp. | reverse complement strand
ACATCAATACATTTTATTATAAATGGGAATAACATCTTAGTTGAAGAAAATAGATAACAACCTAAATATTAAAACACTAAAACATTTAAACTTATGGAAAGAAGACGAACAAACACCATTGATGACGGACTATGGTGGAGGAAGATGCTCGTATTCATGCGAGTGACTTTGTTGATGATGCTTATGTTTCCTGTCGGCATAAAAGCAAATGCTTTGGCACAAGTTGGGAAAGTAAGTGTTAAAATGGAGCAGGCTACTATTGATGAAATTATTAAAAGTGTAAGAACAGATGCCGGCTACCAATTCTTGTATCGAGTGGAAGAGGTGAATCGATATGGGAAACGCGACATTAATTTGCAAAATGTTTCTATTGACCAATTCCTGAAGGTTGTTTTGAAAGGCACAAATCTTTCTTACGAAATAGAAGATGATGTGATTATCATCCAACCTTTGAGGACGAATCAAGCTACGGCAAAGGATTCAAAGAAGGTTAAAGGAGTTGTCAAGGATGTATATGGAAATACATTGGCAGGTGCGACGATTCTAATTAAGGGCACTAATATGGGAGTTATTGCTGATGCAGAGGGAAAGTTCGTTTTGGAAATACCGGCCATAGAGCGTCCGATTTTAGTTGTATCGTTTATCGGTTATACTACGCAGGAAGTTACTATTGGTGATGAACAGAAAGAGTTGGTCATTAAGTTGAAAGAAGAAATGACAGAAATGGAAGAGGTGGTTGTTACCGGTTACGGAAACGTTCGCAAAGAGAGTTTTACCGGTAGTAGTGTCAGCATTAGTAAAGAACAATTGTTGAATGTTTCTAAAACAAATGTTTTACAGGCTTTGCAGGCATTCGATCCTTCTTTCCGTATTCAAACAAATAACAGGTGGGGTTCTGACCCCAACGCTTTGCCGGAGATATATATCCGTGGACGTTCCGGCGTTGGAGTAAAACAGTTGGACCCGAATTATACAAGTAAAGGTAATTTACGGAACAACCCAAACTTACCGACTTTCATTATGGATGGGTTTGAAATCAGTGTTGAGAAACTTTACGATATGGACCCGTCAAGAATTGCTAATATTACAATTTTGAAGGATGCAGCAGCGACCGCTTTGTATGGTTCGCGAGCAGCCAACGGAGTGGTTGTTATAACAACAGTGGCTCCTAAACCGGGGAAATTGAATATTTCTTATGGATTGACAGGAGAGGTGACAATGCCGGATTTGTCTGCCTATAATCTGATGAATGCCAAAGAGAAATTGGAGGTTGAAAAATTGGCAGGTATATATGATGTTGACGACCCGGATGATCCAAGCCTTAAATTGAATATGCAGGAGATTTATTATAAGAAACTGAATAATATCAATAGAGGGGTTGATACTTATTGGTTGTCAAAACCTTTGAGAACAGCATTTAATCATAAACATAGTTTGTTTGTAGAAGGAGGTTCGGAGAATTTGCGTTTTGGTGTTGATTTGTCTTACTATAACCAGAATGGTGTGATGAAAGAATCTTTCCGAGATAGGATAGGAGTTGGGCTTACCTTGGATTATCGGGTGAAATCGTTACAGGTAAAGAATAAGGTGACTTATAACATTACAAAATCGAAAGAGACTCCCTATGGTTCTTTTAGCGATTATTCTTTGGCGATGCCTTATAATGTCTATAAAGACGATAATGGCAGATATTTGGAAAAATTAGAAGGGTGGGGTGAAACTACGGAAATGGCAAACCCTCTGTATGAATCGACTTTAAATAGTTATGATAAATCCCAATCGGAGGAACTTATTAATAATTTGTCTTTAAATTGGAATATTACCAAGCATTTATTGTTGAAGGGGCAGTTCAGCCTTTCTAAGCGAACCAATGAAAGCCGTCGCTTTTTAGATCCGCTGTCGAAAAGAAATACTACGCCAATATCATCATCGAATCCAACATCGGGAGAATTGCATACGACAGACGGAAATAGTTTTGGCTGGGATATGCAGGCGACTCTTTCGTATAATAGGACATTTAATAAGCATAATATCAATGTGCTGGCCGGTGTGAACCAAAAAGCACAAAAGGCAGAAAGTATCAGTGCTGAGTATCGCGGATTCCCTTCTGGTGTGTTGGATTCTCCTAACTATGCTGAAGATATTTATAGAAAACCAACAACCAACGAAAATTCAACGCGTTTGGTGGGATTTTTAGCAACGATGAACTATAGCTATAATAATATTTATTTGTTGGATGCTTCTGTGCGTTGGGATGGCTCTTCAGAATTTGGTGCAAACAAGCATTTTGCTACGTTCTTTTCATTCGGAGGGGGAATCAATATTCATAATTACAAGTTTATGAAGAATTGGAATGTATTTGATTTATTGAAAATTAGAGCGACGTATGGAGAGACTGGTAAGGTGAATTTCCCTGCCTATGTTGCACGCACCTCCTTTAAAATTCTTACAGATGAATGGTATAAGACGGGATATGGCGCAACTCTTGCAGCTCTTGGAAATAAGAATTTGACCTGGGAAACGACGAAAGAGTATAATGTTGGTATTGAAATTGGTCTGTTGCGAGATTTGATTTATCTGGATGCTACTTATTATCGCAAAAAGACAGTCGATTTGATTAATGACGTGACAGTCCCAAGTTCAACGGGTTTTACAACTTATTCGGATAATATCGGAGAGGTTGAAAACAAAGGTTTTGAAATGAATCTAAGAGCGAATATTGTAAGAAAAAATAACTGGTTTGTAGCGTTGTTTGCGAATTTAGCTCACAATAAGAACAAAATTTTGAAGATTGCAGAAAGTTTGAAAGCTTATAATGATTCTGTTGACAAGCACTTTAAAGAGAATAGAGATGAGTCGGAACCATTTATGAAATATGTGGAGGGTGGTTCGCTGACGTCAATATTCGGTATGCGTTCATTAGGGATAGATCCTGCGACTGGAGAAGAGATATTTTTAAGACGGAATGGCAGCCAGACTAATATTTGGAGTTCAAGTGAACAAACCGTATTAGGAAATACTGAACCATTGGCACAAGGGACATTTGGCTTTAATATTCAGTGGAAAAATTGGAGTCTTTATACTACCTTTATGTATGAATGTGGAGGTGATGCATACAATCAGACCTTAGTGGATAAGGTGGAGAATGCCAATATCTATTTATATAATGTTGATAAAAGAGTCTTGACGGACAGATGGCAAAAACCAGGGCAATATGCGAAGTATAGAAAATTGACAATCAGAGATAAAAGAAGTGGTGCATTGAATATTCCGATTACCCGACCGACAGAGCGTTTTGTACAGAAGAATAACAACCTTTCTTTGAATTCTGTTACTTTAGGTTATTCCTTGAATCGTGATTCTTGCAATTGGTTGAAGATGGCCGGAATCAGTATGCTGCGTTTTGAAATTGGAGCGAATGAACTGTTCTATTGGTCTAGTATGAAGGCAGAAAGAGGATTGAGTTATCCTTTTGCCCGTACGATGAATTTTTCTTTAAATTTAACTTTCTAAATGATGAACTGTTATGAAAGTGCTTTTTATAATATTATCAATGTCGTTCTTGATGTTTACTTCCTGTAATTCGTGGCTGGATGTTAATCCTCAAGATATTGTTGACGAAGAAGATTTATTTAAAACAGGAGATGGATTCCGTAATGTTTTAAATGGTGTATATAAACAAATGGCCTCCTCGGCTTTGTATGGTCAGGAATTAAGTTGGGGAACCCTGGACATTTTGGGACAGTTGTATCATGTACGGGCATTCGGTACCGGAACGGCTTATCAAAGTATGGCTGCTTATAAATATGGAAACGATAAAGTGAAGACGATTATTCAGGAAATATGGTCGAAGTCGTTTAATTCTATAGCCAATTGTAACAGTATACTGGCTGTTATTGATAGGGAGGATTCTACTAAATTCAAGGGGTATAACAATGAAAAAATGCTGATTAAGGGTGAAGCGCTGGCATTGAGAGCTTTTTTGCATTTTGATATGTTGCGACTCTTTGCTCCCAATCCAAATAGTCGAGACGCGAAAGCTTATATTCCTTATTTTAAAGTGTATCCATCAGTATATGAGCCAGACCGTCCTTCTAAGGAGATATTAGAATTAGCAATAAAAGATTTGGAGGAAGCTCGAACTTTGGTGGCTCCACATGATACCATTGCCTGGAGGATGATGCTTCAAACTACGTATAGGATAAAGTATACGACGACCAATCCTGCAATTAATCAAGATTTGTTTTTTCAAAACAGGGGATTTCGTATGAATTATCTGGCAATATGTTCTCTATTGGCACGAGTTTATAATTATTACGGAGAATATGATCCATCCTATTTTGATAAGGCATACGATATGGCAAATCATGTGATTAATTTTAATTTAACGGATGGGGGAACGAAATTGAAATTCACACCTTATTATTATGTTGAAGACAATAAAAAAATGTATGACGAGGTGATATTCTGTCTTTCCAATCAAAAGTTGGTGGAATCTTATGAGGCTTTGACAAGTGATTATAAGTACCCATTTTATTTGAAAACAGCTTCTCTATTGTTCGATGATAATGCAGATATCCGTCAGGAATGTTTGACGGAAGTTGTTGGCAGCTATTTGATATGTACGAAAAATATACCAC
Source organism: uncultured Odoribacter sp. (assembly GCA_934725835.1). Classification (GTDB taxonomy): domain Bacteria; phylum Bacteroidota; class Bacteroidia; order Bacteroidales; family Marinifilaceae; genus Odoribacter. Next base: position 2,581 of record CAKVCR010000144.1, on the reverse strand, counting down.
CAGCCGGGCAGGGAGGTTCTTATTCTTATTGTCAGGATATGCTGCCGATGATTCGTTTGAGTGAACTTTATTATTTGCAGGCAGAATGTCTTTGTCGGAAGGGCAATGTAGAGGAAGCTGTGGAGAAAATGGATGTAGTACGTAAAGCTCGTAATTGCCAAACAGGGACAAAGGGTGTAATGTACCAGAATATCCGAGATTGGAATTCATTTAAGACAGAAATGGTAAAAGAAGCTGCTCGTGATTTTATGCAGGAAGGTCAGACATTTTTTTACTATAAGCGTTTTGAATTATTGCCTAAGAATGGTATGTCTGTAGAAAGTATGACGTTTCCTAAGCCTGACAATGAGTTGATTAACTAATATAAAGATGGAGATATGAAAAATTATATATTGTTTTTTGCAATGATTTTAGGGGCGATTTCCTGTACAAAAGATGAAGTTGAAGTATATTCGGCCGGTAGGTATTTGTATTTCCCCAATTCAAAGAATGGAGTAGATACAGTTGCGTTTTCGTTTTCCCACTACCCAGGAGTAAGGGAACGAGAGGTCGCTTTCCCTATAGCTTTGACCGGAAATCCTTTGAGTGAACCCCTTGAATATAAATTGGAAGTTGTTGATTCTTTGACGACAGCCTTGCCTGAGGATTATGAGTTGGCAGAAACTTTGATGTTTTCTGCAAACGTGACTGTAGATACTTTAAAGATACGGTGTAAAAATGTAAGGGAGGAGTTGACAAGCAAGAAAGTGCAGGTTACTTATCGAATCGTTGGTAATGATAATTTTACTCCAGGACTGTCTGGTATGCATATGGTGCGTGTAGTTTTTGAAAACATTGTGAGTAAGCCTTTGTGGTGGAATGGTGATGTAGAGAAGTTGTTGTTGGGAAAATATTCTCCCAAAAAATATGAGCATTTTATTATTGCAACAAATGTGAGTGATTTGACAGATATGAGTATGTCTGAAATTCGGGAGTTGACAATGATTTTTAAAAAGTATTTGATTGAAAATGATATCATGGAGGAAGATAATGAAACTCCTATGGTTGATGGAATCCCGGCATATTAATTAAAAGTTTATACTATGAAAGCAACTATTATAATATCTTTGGTCTTGACAGCCTTTTTGATAGGTTGTTATGAAGATAAGGGTAATTACAATTATAAGCAGGTAAACAATATAGAGATTGAGTTTCCTGATTATAACATCATGCAAGTTATTGGTGATACTTTTAGGTTGAATCCTATTTTAAAGTATAAAAACAGCGATACGCTCGATATGCGTTTAGCTTATGAGTGGACTATTGGTGATCGGGTAATAGGGACTAATAGAAAATTGGAATGGAAAGTGGACACAAACAAACAGGTGTATATATCTTTGCGAGTGACCAATCTTACCGACGAAATGGTTTATATGAACAGAATGGCTATACGTCCGACAAGTATCTATACGGCTTATAGAAGTTATTTGGTATTGTCAGAAAAGAATGGAAAGTCGATGCTGTCTTTTGTGCAATATGATGAAAAGACAGATGAAAACGGTGAATATTTGGAGGATGAGTATGGACGCCCAATATTGAATAACAAGGTGATAAAAGATATTTATTATCGGGAAAATCAGGAAGAATTGGGTGGAAAACCTCTTTTTATACAGGAGCATATTGCAAAAGTATTCCCATCGGAGGGGCACGTTGTTGTCTTTCAAGAAGGCGGACTAGGCTCTGTCGATTTGGATGGTATTACGATGAAGAAGGATATTTTGTTGGAGGAATCTTTTGTCGGGGGTACTTATCCGGAAGATTTTTATCCTGTCAATGCAGAAATGATGACGTATACGCATTTAATAGAGAATCATGACGGAAAAATTTATTCTAAAGTAAAGGACACATATAAACTTTTCCAGAGTGGATATTATATACATACTCCGCTGTTTTTTGAAAATAGGGAGGTACATGGTCATATAATCAATACTTGTCAACCACATACAAAACCATTCTCCTTGGTGCATTCTTTTGGTACACGGGAAAATCCGGAAAACCGTTTGTTGGTGATTCACGATTTGCAAAATGAGTTTTCAAATGTAAATGTATCGGCTAAAGTTGTTGCCTTGCCGGAACCGGTAAATGGGTGGCCAGAAGGTTTTGTGCCATTGACTGATTTAGGCGATTATGAGGTGATAAATATAAGTCACCATAAAGCCTCTAGCTCTGACCGAGAACCTGGTTATACAATGTTTTTAAAAGCTTCGGATGGAAGTTATCTTTATCAAAATTTTGGATTTAAGAGAGAGTATAGTGTAGAAAAATTTGCGTATTTGGAGAAAAAAATAGGAGGAGAGAAAAAAGAAATGTTGATATCACAGCCATTGAATTCTCCTGTGCCTTTGGAAGATTGTATATTTTGTAATATGTCCTCATATCGTAGCAGTTATACTTTTGTGGCTTATGGTAGAGATATTTATTTTCTGGATAGAGATACCCCGGAAAATGGCTTGAGGCATTTTTATACTTGCAAGGCAGATGTCGTGGCAATGGATGGAAGAGAGAGTTCAGGAAGTTTGCTGTTCGTAGGATTAGGTAATGG
>CAKVCR010000143.1 GCA_934725835.1 uncultured Odoribacter sp. | reverse complement strand
GGGATGGAGGAAGCGAATATTTATTAATATTTGCCTTGAAAAATACCGAAAAGAGCAGCCTGTTCAATTAGTTGAAGAGTTGCCGGAATTTGAAGACACAGACATTGATGCAAATGTCTTGATTCCGGCAAGTATATTACAAAAATTTGTTGAGGAATTACCGGAAAGATATCGTTTGGTATTTAACTTGTATGTAGCTGAAGATATGCAACATAAGGATATAGCAGTAGCTTTAGGAATCACAGAAGGTACTTCCAAATCAAATTTGGCCAGAGCTAGAGATATTTTAAAAAGAAAGGTAAAAGAGTATCTAGACAATGAGTAATAATATAGATAATCTATTCAAAAAAGCGCTACAAGAGCAACAGTGTGAACCTCCTGCGTATGTGTGGGAAGGTATACAAAAACAACTGAACAAACGCCATAGAGTTATTGGCGGATGGTGGTTGCGTGGTATAACAGCTGCTGCAATTGTATTTGTTTGTATAGGATTGTGGCAATTGTTATACACAGAAGAACAAATGCAAATAGCAGACAATTCCGTAATAATACCACAATCAAGCATTAATACTCCAACAGCAACTCCACAAATGGAAGTTGTTGAAAAACAGACAGTCCAGATTCGGGAGTCGAAATCTTCGCAAACAACTGTTTCCGAGACGGATTTTACTGATACAACGCCTTGTCTGGAACGAATATCTCCTGTTAAACAGCAAATGTCATATTCAGATATATTGCTGACCAATAATACTAGACCTAAATTAAAAAATTTGCATCGGGATTTTATTCCATTAACAAGTGGAGATGCTATCAAAAATCAAAAAGAATATCAATTGTTGCTAAATGGAAAGAGTGATGTAAAAAATGGAAAAGAACACGTAAAGATAACCCTCAGTGGTCACTTTACTCCTACTTATTCTGCCGGCAACTATTCTTCATCTGTCAAAAATACTCGGGGATTTAGTTATTCCGGCAACAACCTTAATGGCATTATGAATATGGGTGGCGGGATGAAGGTTTCTATAACACCTCACAAACGTCTCTCTTTTCAGACTGGGGTTTTTTATTCGAGGATAGGACAACGTAGTACAGAAAATAATCAGGCTGTACACATTGCTGCTTTTTCAACAGACAATGCGTCTCCTCGCGTCAGTACTCCACTTGGTAATATCAACACCAACAGAAAGGCCGTTTCCTATAGAACGTCTAAAGCAATTGTATTAAGCAGTATGTCTGACGCTGACGAAACTTTAGAGCAAGTATTTGGTTCTATTGAGATACCACTACATGTTCGCTATCAATTAAACAACAATAAAGTGTTATTTTCGTTGTCTGGAGGTTTAAGTGGGGGCGTGATTGTCAATAACAAGGTTTACATGAAAGTATCCGGCGAGAGCAAAGAACTACTTGGAAGTACTGAAAATATTAGGAAATTAAACCTTTCAACTGATTTGGGATTAGGCATCGAATACCCTCTTGGTCGTAAAGTGAAAATATTGGTAGAACCTGGATTCAGATACTTTTTGCAGTCTCTGAGTAAAAATGATTTAATTGACTTTAAACCTTATACGTTCACTTTATCAACTGGAATAGGAATTGAATTCTGATAAGGAATAATGGATTTCAATGATTAGAAATTCGGTCGATTTAAAATTTCGCTACTAATAATTGCTTGTCGGATATCAAATTGACTTTTTGTCTCGAATTGCTGCTCCTCTTGGATATCCGTCGAGTTTACTATAACCGGATTATCTTCGGCTGTAACCAATTCTGATTCATGCTGATTCTCTATGTGGCTATCTTGAGTGTTAATCGTATTTTCACTTTCATCCTCATATTCGTCATCAAAAGTAAATACGACTTTTTGTTCTACCCTCTTCCCGTTAGATTTTACGACACCGATGACGACACCGATAATCACTATCATAAAAGCAATCCAATTAAAATCTGCTGTGATAATATTCATATCGTTTTAATTTATGATTTAATATAAGTGGTAGCATCCAAAGATAACGATTTTTTTTGAAAAAAACATCGTATGCATACAATATTATGCCTAAAATTAAATTGAATTTTTATACCTTTGCATCGAAATAATTATATAGTATAAACGAACACATTTAATAATAATATGTTGTTGAATGGTAATTAAAATATAATCCTAATGAAACGAGCATTAATCAGTGTTTTTGACAAAACGGGAATTGTAGAGTTTGCAAAGTCATTGGATTCGATGGGCTGGGAAATTATTTCAACCGGAGGTACTTCTAAAAAATTAAAAGAAGAAGGCATCAAAGTAATGGATATTTCTGATTTAACCCAATTTCCAGAATGTTTTGACGGTCGAGTAAAAACCTTGCATCCTAATGTTGAAGGTGGCATATTAGCGATTCGTGACAATGAAAATCACAAACGCCAAATGGATGATTTAGGTATTGAACCTATTGATATCGTAGTTTGTAATCTCTATCCCTTCAAACAAACAATTTTAAAACCGGGAGTTTCTCACGAAGAAATTATTGAAAATATTGACATCGGCGGTCCTACAATGATTCGTGCTGCCGCCAAGAATTATAAGTTTGTTACAGTGCTTACTGATCCGGAGGATTACGTGCCGGTCATTAACGAATTAAAAGCAAACGGAGATACAACGGCAGAAACGAAAGAAATGTTAGCAGCCAAAGTTTTCATTCACACGTCACATTATGATGCTTTGATTGCCGGATATTTTTCAGAAAAGTTGAATATAAAGTATCCCCGGACAATTACTCTGACATACGAGAAAAAACAGGATTTGCGTTATGGCGAAAACCCACATCAAAGTGCAGCTTTCTACGCATCAATCAAGGATACGGAAGGAACATTACCAGGCGCTGTGCAATTGCATGGTAAGGAATTGTCATACAACAATATCGGAGATACGGACGGAGCGTTGGAAACATTGAAGGAATTTGATGAGCCAACAATCGTTGCTGCTAAACATGCCAATCCATGCGGTGTAGGAAGTGCATCAACATTAGTTGAAGCCTATAAGCGAGCCTACGAAGCAGACCCTGTATCTATTTTTGGTGGTATTGTAGCTGCAAATCGTGAAATAGACGCAGAAACTGCGACAGAAATGTCTAAAATTTTCTTAGAGGTAATTGTTGCCCCTTCCTTCTCAAAAGAAGCATTCGAAATACTTTCCAAGAAGAAGAATATCCGGTTACTTCAATTAGAAAATATAGGACACAAGAATTTGAAAGCTACCAAATCAAAAACAGTATTAGGAGGTTTATTAATACAGGAATTAGATTCCCAATTGTTGAATGATGCGGACTTGAAAGTTGTGACTAAACGCCAACCGACAGAAAATGAATTGCGCGATTTAATGTTTGCTTGGAAAGTTGTAAAGCATACTAAATCTAATGGTATTGCCATAGCTAAAAATCTTTGTACAACAGGAGTCGGTCCAGGACAGGTAAGCCGTATTTGGGCTTTAGAGAATGCTATTCGCCAAGGCGGAGATAGGATTCCAGGAAGTGTAATGGCTTCTGATGCCTTTTTCCCTTTTCCTGATTGTGTAGAGGCTGCCCATAAAGCTGGTATCACTGCAATTATTCAGCCGGGAGGCTCTGTAAAAGACCAAGAATCTATTGATGCTGCAGACAAGTATGGCATTGCGATGCTATTTACCGGAATGCGTCATTTTAAACATTAACCCTAATATACATTAAAAACTAATGGGATTATTTTCATTCTTGACACAAGATATTGCTGTTGACTTGGGGACAGCAAATACGATTATCATATGCAACGACAAGATGGTTGTCAATGAACCATCTATAGTTGCCATTGACAGAAAAACAGAGAAGGTGATTGCTATCGGAGAAAGAGCCAGACAGATGCAGGGAAAAACTCATGATAATATTAAAACAATCCGCCCTCTCCGTGATGGTGTAATTGCCGACTTTAATGCAGCGGAACAAATGTTACGCGGCATGATTAAGATGGCAAGCGTAAATAACAAGTTCTTCTCTCCTTCTCTGCGCATTGTTGTATGTATACCATCGGGAAGTACAGAGGTTGAAATTCGTGCGGTACGAGATTCTTCAGAACATGCCGGAGGACGTGATGTATATATGATTTACGAACCCATGGCTGCTGCTTTAGGCATTGGTTTAGATGTTGAAGCGCCGGAAGGTAATATGATTGTTGATATAGGTGGTGGTACAACTGAGATTGCGGTTATATCATTAGGTGGTATTGTCAGCAACAAATCGATTCGTATTGCAGGAGATGATTTGACAGATGATATTTTGGAATACATGCGCCGTCAGCATAATATTCGTATTGGAGAACGTACTGCGGAACAGATAAAAATCAATGTAGGTTCTGCCCTTTCAGAATTGGATGAGCCGCCAGCGGATTTTATCGTTCAAGGTCCGAATTACTTGACTTCGTTACCGGTTGAAGTACCTGTATCCTATCAGGAGATTGCGCATTGCTTAGAAAAGTCAATTTCGAAAATAGAAATTGCAATATTAGGAGCCTTAGAACAAACTCCGCCTGAATTATATGCTGATATTGTAAATAAGGGTATTTATCTTGCTGGCGGAGGAGCTCTGCTTCGTGGTTTGGATAAGAGATTGTCCGATAAAATGAATATCCCTTTTCATATTGCAGAAGACCCCCTACGAGCCGTTGCTCGCGGTACGGGAATAGCATTGAAAAATGTAGATAAATTCTCATTCCTGATTAGATAAAATATCTTGGATTGTGAAAGAAATCATAAAGCTTATAGTAAAATATCATTTCACTATAATTTTTGTAATACTGGAAATCATAGCTTTATCTCTGATAGTTATGCACAATAGCTATCAGAGAACTATATTTGGGGGATATGCGTATTCTTTTTTCGGCTCTATCTCATCTACTGTTACGGAGATTAAAGATTATTTTTATTTGAAGGAGACAAATGAAAAATTAGTTGCAGAGAATACAGCCCTTCGAAACAAAATAGAAAAAGCAAGAGTATTGCAAGAAGATTCTATTGCAGATTCTTTATGGCATACACTCAACCTTGTTGAGTGTAAATATGTATATATTGCGGCTGACATGATTAATGCCGGATTCAATAAAACAAAAAATTATATTACAATAAACAAAGGTAGTCTACACGGAATTACGAGCGAAATGGCTGTGTGTTCAAGTGAGGGAGTTGTTGGAGTTGTAGAAAAGCCCAGTAAACATTTTTCTAAAATACTTCCCCTTATAAATGTTAATTTAAGAGTATCAGCTAAAATAAAGAAAAATGGATACTTTGGTTCGCTTCAATGGGATGGGAATGATTATCGTTATACGTATTTGAATGATATTCCTTTTCATGTTAATGCAGAAATTGGGGACACGATTGTAACTTCCGGTTTATCCCCTATTTTCCCCGAAGGTATAATTATAGGTTTTATAGAATCTGTCAACAAAGAAACTGCAAACTTTTTGACAATAAAGGTGAAGCTTGCAACCGATTTTAAAAGAATATTTAATGTATACATTATAGCGAACACTCGTAAACAAGAACAAGAACACCTGGAGGCTATCGGAGATGAATAATGTCACATATTTTATACATCTGTTTATTTTGTTATTTGTTCAATTAACTATATTGGACAACATACAAATACATTCATATGTATACATAAACATATACATATTGGCTATTTATATCTTGCCTTATCACATACAAAAGGCAGTTATTCTATTGTTTGGTTTCATGTTGGGATTTTTTGTCGATTTGGCTAATAATACAATAGGCATCCACACTGCTGCAACTACATTTTTAGCCTATATTCGTCCCCTGCTTATATCCAATCGTGAACAATTGGATGGAATACATGGGAAACAGAAAATCAGTGAATTCAGTTGGTTCTTCAAATACATATTGCTCAACAATACAATTTTTAATTTTGTATTGATTTTATGTGAAGCATTCAGTTTCAATAATTTATTGATTACATTTGCACGCATTGTATTCAGCACATTAGCTTCAACCCTATTTATGCTGTTATACTATTTTATTGCTTTGAAAAAGAAACAAAACTAATTAAGTTCAGGGACGTTTCAAATTTTTATGAAATGAATAAATACTCGTACCGCAAAACAGTTATATCTTCGATTATAATCTGCGTTTGCCTTATATATATAGTCCGCCTATTCTATATGCAGGTGGTGGATGATACATTTGAACTCAAAGCAATGCAAAATTCACAACGCATTGTGACACAATATCCTGCGAGGGGACTGATTTTTGACAGAAACAATAAGCTTTTAGTTGAAAATCAACCGGCTTATGATTTGATGATAATACCTCGCCAAGTCAAATCTTTTGACACGCTTGAACTTATAAATATTTTGGGCATAGAAAAGAATATACTCATCAAGAACATTGCCAAATGTCGTAAATATTCAACATTCAGAGCATCTGTCCTTGTTTCCCAAATAACAGCTGACAAGTATGCTATCTTGCAAGAAAAATTATATAAATATCCGGGATTCTTTATGCAGACCCGAACTTTGCGTAAATACAATGTATCCCATTCTGCAGATGTATTTGGTTATATAGGAGAAGTCAATCAGGCTCAAATCGAACGTGATAGCAATTATGCACCAGGTGACTATATCGGCATCAATGGCTTGGAGAAGACCTACGAGAAAGTTTTAAGAGGAATAAAAGGTGAACGTATCTTTTTGGTTGACAATCATAATCGTATTATGGGTTCTTACCAGAATGGAGAATACGATAAATCAGCCGTCGTCGGTCAAAATCTTACGACAACCTTGGATATTGACCTCCAGGAATACGCATATCAATTAATGCATAACAAAAAAGGAGGCATTATTGCCATAGAACCTGCAACAGGGGAGATATTGCTTAAAGTGTCAAGTCCCGGATATGACCCACAATTGATGATTGGATTGGAGCGTGGGAAAAACTATAAAAAATTAAGTGAAGACCCTAATGAACCTCTGTTTGATCGTACTGTTGGTGCTGCCTATCCTCCAGGCTCCACTTTTAAAACACTCCAGGCTCTTTATGGTTTAAAAGAAAAAGTAATAACCCCAGAAACAAGTTTTGAGTGCTATGGTCCATCAAAGACTCAGATTGGGGGAATTAGAATGGGATGTCATCATCGGTGATGGCCTGAAATCCTTCCGGAACGCCATTGTCACGATCGTCATAACTCTGG
>CAKVCR010000142.1 GCA_934725835.1 uncultured Odoribacter sp. | reverse complement strand
AGCAATGAAACGGATCTCTGTTTACGGTTTGTTTCTGAAATCCGTCAGGCGTTAAATATTTATGTACTGGAACTTACCCACTTTGCAGAAGTGTTCTGCTTCTTAATGGATTTGTTTAAGTATGAGATAGAGAGCAGGCTTTTTTCGATGGAAGACATGTAAGCATATTAAAAACCGGGAAACAGTAAAACAACTGCCCTTTCCCGGATTTGATGGTTATTTTAAATAGGATTTTATGCCTCCATGTCCAAAATAGTCTGTTCTATAATCTCCGGGAAATATTTGTATTCCAAGCCGTGCACCCGGTCGGCGAGGTCGCTGGCATTGTCTGTCGGCAGGACCGGACATTTTGCCTGAAATATGATAGAGCCGGAATCATAGTGCTCGTTCACAAAATGGATGGTGATGCCGCTCTCCTGCTCTTTGGCTGCAATTACAGCTTCGTGTACGTGGTGTCCGTACATGCCTTTCCCGCCGTATGCAGGCAGCAAGGCCGGGTGGATATTGACAATCCGGTTGGGATAGGCAGCAATGATGAAATCCGGCATCAGCCAAAGAAATCCTGCCAATACAATAAAATCAGTGTTGTCTTCTTCCAGTTGGCGCAACACTTTCTCCGGGTCGCGAAATGCCTGGCGGTCAAAAACCATCGTTGGAATATCATATTTTTGGGCACGTTCCAAAACAAAGGCATCAGGAACGTTGCAATAGATTCTTTTTACGCAGAAATCAGGTTTTTCAGCGAAATGACAGATGATATTTTCGGCGTTAGAACCTGAACCAGAGGCAAATATTGCTATATTTTTCATGTTTGTAATTATTTAAAAATCAAGGTCATAAAGGTAGTGAAAGTTTAATTGTTGGCAAAATATTTTTTCGGTAAAAAAATAAACTCTACATTTGTCCCTTGAATTTAGATTATTATACACATCAAAGTGTGTAGAGTGAAATTAATAAGAATGTCTAATTAAAATTTAAAGCTATGTCTGACATTACTGAAAGAGTACAACGGATTATTGAAGAGAAATTAGGTGTAGATGCATCAGAAGTTAAACCAGAAGCAACCTTCACAAACGATTTAGGTGCAGATTCTTTGGATACCGTTGAGCTGATCATGGAATTGGAAAAAGAATTCAACATTACTATTCCGGACGATCAGGCAGAAAAAATCGTTACTGTAGGTGACGCTATCTCATACGTAGAAGCTAACGTAAAGTAATTTAATACTGATTTGTATGAATCTGAAACGAGTAGTAATTACAGGTCTTGGAACAATTAATCCTTTAGGCCATAGCGTACCTGAGTTTTGGGACAACTTAATTAAGGGCGTCAGTGGCGCCGGTCCTATTACTCGTTTCGATGCGTCAAAATTCCGCACACAACTTGCTTGCGAAGTGAAAAACTACGAGCCGACCGACTATTTCGATAGAAAGGAAGTTCGCAAAATGGATCTTTACACTCAATTCGGTATCATTGCTGCAAGAGAGGCATTGAAGGATTCCGGTTTGGATCTTGAGCAGGAAAACAAAAAGCGGATTGGAGTAATATGGGGAGCCGGAATCGGTGGTTTGCAGACCTTCTTTGAAGAGTGCGACTCTTTTGCGAAGGGCGATGGTACACCTCGGTTCAATCCTTTCTTTATTCCTAAGATGATCGCAAATATGGGTGGAGCCATGATTGCTATAGAGAACGGACTGAAAGGTCCCAACTATACAACGGTTTCTGCTTGTGCTTCTTCTGCACATGCGATTTATGACGCATTGAATTTAATCCGTTTAGGGAAAGCTGACGTCATTGTTGCCGGAGGTTCTGAAGCTGCTGTTACCGTTCCCGGTGTTGGCGGTTTCAATGCCATGAAAGCAATTTCCACGCGCAATGATGATCCGCAGACTGCATCCCGTCCGTTTGATGCCGACCGTGATGGTTTTGTTATCGGCGAAGGTGGTGCAAGCTTGATTCTTGAAGAGTACGAACATGCTGTGAAACGTGGCGCTCGTATCTATGCCGAGCTGGCAGGTGGTGCAGGAAACTGCGATGCATACCACATGACTGCTCCGAATCCTGATGGTGCGTACGATGTGATGCAGTTGGCTCTTGAAGATGCAGGAATGAAACCTGAGGATATTGATTACATCAATGTTCACGGTACTTCTACCGGATTGGGTGACGTTTCTGAACCCTCTGCAATTGTAAGAGTTTTTGGCGAACATGCTTATGAATTGAATATCAGTTCTACCAAGTCAATGACCGGTCACCTGCTGGGTGCTGCCGGGGCAATTGAAGCCATTGCATGTACTTTGGCTGTACAGAACGATATTGTTCCTCCTACCATTAATTTCCATACTCTGGCTCCTGAAATCGACCCGAAATTGAATTTGACGGTTAATGAAGCCCAGAAACGTGAGGTGAAAGTTGCCATGAGCAACACCTTCGGATTCGGTGGACATAACGCATGTATCGTTATAAAAAAGTAATCACATACAAATAACCCTTGGCTGTGATTAGGCAAATCATTCAATCCATAAGACTTCGCATTCATCGTAATAGCAAGTTTTATGGATTGTCTGTTTCTCAACTGGGCTTTGTGCCAAACAATAAGGGACTGTATCGTCTCGCTCTCCTGCACAAGTCTGCATCCAAGGTGACGGCGGGAGGTGGAGTGCTCAATTACGAGCGTCTTGAATTTTTAGGCGATGCCGTATTGGGGGCGATAGTTGCCGAGTTGTTATATAAATTCTTCCCGAATCAGGACGAAGGTTTCCTGACGCGAGTGCGCTCCAAAGTAGTGAGCCGCGAATCATTGAACGAGTTGGCCATTAATATCGGATTGGATAAAGAGGTTGTTGCCAAGTCGGATATTTCTCATAACAAGCATATTTACGGAGATGTATTTGAAGCCTTTGTAGGAGCCATATTCCTCGATCAGGGTTTTGCAAAAACAAAGCGTTTTATAGAAAAGTTCATTTTCCCGAATTTCTTTGACATTAAAAATCTGGTGGCTGTCGATACCAATTACAAAAGTCGGTTGATTGAGTGGGGACAGAAAAATAAAGCGGAAGTGCTGTTTCTGACAGAGGAGGTCTATCGTAGACGCCAAAATCGCTTCTCATGTATTGTGACGGTTGCAGGCGAAGAAAAAGGTCGGGGAGATGGCAGTTCCAAGAAGGAGGCCGAACAGCACGCAGCCAAAGTTGTGGTGGATGCGCTGCAAAAATCTTCGGTTGTCGGTGTCGAGGAATAGCAATCCACTTTATACAAAAAAGGCTACAAGCTGTAAATTGTAACCAATCTTTTGCTTATAGCCTTATTTCTATACTGCTGCTAACGTGGTTTAGCGAACGCGCTCTACGTATGAACCGTCTGCAGTTGAAACGCGGATTTTCTCTCCTGTCTCAACAAACAAAGGAACCATTACTCTTGCTCCTGTTTCAACTTCTGCTGCTTTCAAAGCTGTTGACGAAGCTGTGTCGCCTTTCAGACCCGGTTCGGTGTAAGTCACTTCCAAAACTACGCTAGGCATCAATTCTACATACAACGGAGTCTCGGTATCTGCATGCACCACCATTTCCACTGCATCTCCCTCTTTCAGGAACTGCGGAGCGTTAATCAGCTCTTCGGGGATGTTGATCTGTTCGTAAGTTTCTGTGTGCATCATCACATAATCGCTGCCTTCTTTGTACAAGAACTGGTACGGACGTCTTTCGATACGTGCAGTGTCGATTTTGATACCTGAAGTAAAGGTGTTTTCCAGAATTCTTCCGGTCTTCACATTTCTCAGTTTGGTTCTTACGAACGCCGGACCTTTACCGGGCTTTACATGTTGGAACTGTACGATTGTATATAAATCGTCTTTGAATACAATACATAATCCATTGCGGAAATCTGCTGTTGTTGCCATCTATTCTAATCTTTTAATGTGTATTTTATTTTAGGCTGCAAATGTAGTAAAAACAGATGAATCCGCCAAGTAGTCACGTTATTAACATCCGATTTATTGATATTTTCACTGAATGATTGTTTGGAGATTGTTTTATTTTTCCCGGATGGGGAGTGCGATGGCAGGTTTGTAGGCTTTGGCGAATAGGGCGGAGCAGAGGATACAGGCGCATCCGGACAGCATGATGATTGCCGGGAGTCCGCAGTGGTCGACCATTGCGCCTAATACCACGCTTCCCAAGGGGCTGATGCCGGTGAAAGTCATGGCCAGATATCCCATGACGCGTCCTCTTTTGTCTTCGTCTGTCAGTTCTTGCACCAAAGTGTTGATAGAGGCAGCGGTGGCGATGAGTGCAAAACCGGCAGGTATGCATGCGACGGCAGCGATGGGGATGCTTTGTGTGACGGCAAGAGTAAAAAGGCTTGCTCCCAACAGGAATCCGGACATGGCTATGAATTTTTCCAGACCGATGCTGTTTTTGCGGACGGCAAGATAGATGGCTGCTATAAAGGAACCGACTCCGGTGCAGGTCATCAGTCCGCCGAGCAGTTCGCTGCCGCTTCCCAGTATGTCTTTGACGTAGGCGGGGATGAATGTCGCCAGCGGCAGTCCGAAGAAACTGAAGGCACACATGGTGAGCAGCAGAGTGCGGATGGCATCGTGTCGGCGGATGTAGTTGAATCCTTCATACATTTCTGCCGCAATATTCCTTCGGCTGTTTTGTGGTAGAAACTCTTTACGGCGTATCATGGCTAAGGCAATCAGTACACCGATATAGCTCAGTCCGTTGATGAGGAAACACCATCCCTCGCCAATCATGCCTATGAGGATACCTCCGATGGCGGGACCGATCAGGCGCGAGCCGTTGATGACGGCGGAATTCAATGCAATGGCATTTCCTAGTTCGCTTTTGTTCACCAGACCGGGGTAGAATGCCTGGCGTGTCGGGTTGTCTAAAGCATTGACACATCCGATAAAAAGGCTTAGAGCCAGCAGATGCCACACCTCTATGTGGCCCGAAAGTGTCAGCACTCCCAGGACTATGGCCTGTAGCATAGACAGACTTTGTGTGAAAAACAGAATTTTGCGGCGGTCAATCCGGTCGGTCCATACGCTCATGAATGGTGTCAGTACAAGCACGGGTATCTGCGACATAAAAGCAGTGCCGGCAAGCAATACCACCGAGCCCGTCAGCCGGTATACCAGCCAGCTCATGGCCACCTGCTGCATCCAGGTGCCCACCAGCGATATGCACATCCCACCGAAGTATAAACGGAAATTTCTATTCCTCAAGGATGCCGTTATTTGTGCAAATAGTCCGAATTGCGGCATGGCGATACTGATAATGATTCGGTTGGCAAAGATAGTGATTTACTTCTTTTGTGGTAGTCTTGTGCAATTATCTTTGTTTTTATACTTTTGGCATCCGAAAAAAATAAGTTGAATAATCATGATGAAAAGAATTACCAAAAAAAATGTATTATCTTTTTTGTTGACCGCTGTATTATGTGCGGGAGGGACGTTATTGAAGCCTGCGATGGCGCAAAATCAGAGTGTGTCGGAAAAAAATCCTTTGCAGTGGCGTTTGATTGGCAGGGTGTTTTTTGACGGAGGTGTATTTATGAACGACACCTTAGGGTGGGGCAACGCTTTTCAGGTGCACGACCTCCGTCTGGGTACGGTCGTGAAGATATATGACAATTGGGAGGCGAAGATAGAATTGGGCTATGCCGACAAGAAGGTCAGTATGAAAGATATTTTTGTGACCTACAGGCTCGATAATCACTTGTTCCGCCTGGGATATGCCTACGAACCATGGGGAAGCGCCCGGGTCGGTACTGCCGCTTTCCGTTTTATGCAGAATGCTACGGCGGATAACGTATTGGGGCAGGGCCGGGAGCTGGGAATCAGCTATAGTTACAACCATAATTGGATGAACGTGATGGCGGGAGTGTTCAGCGGTGGCGATATCCAGACATCCGGACAGATGGACCAGGGATATTCCGTGGCTGCCAAGTTTGTCGGGCGTCCCTGGATGAAGGAGGGAAGAGTGCTGCACTTAGCTGTGGCTTCCCGTTTTGCGGATGGCAAGGATGTGATGGATTTTGCCGGCGGTGTGCCGACCAATCTGGTGTCGAAAGGCGATAACGGATTTGTGGATGCATCGGTCGACCGGGTGATTAACTCTTGGAAGTTGGATGCGGAGTGCATTTTCATTTATGACAAATGGTATTTTCAGGGGCAGTATTTGTATGCACACTTGAATCGTAGCGGTGTGGACAATTTTAATGGCAAGGGCGGATACGCACAGGCAGGTTATTTGATATTGGGAGAAAAGCATAAATATAATGCGTCCACCGGAATGATGGGCAATCCGGCTCCGAAAAGTCTGGAGTTGCTGTTGCGTTATGATAACGTGAATCTCAACGATGCCGGTGTACGCGGAGGACGCATGGCAGATATTACGGTTGGTTTGAACTATTTTATCAATAAATATATTGCTGCCAAATTGAACTACACGCGAATGATGGTGGGCGATTCTTCTCCTAAGGGAGGACAGGATTTCGATTTGTTGCAGGCACGCTTGCAGGTGAGTTTCTGATAATATATATAATATATAGCAACTGAATCATCCCATATACCGAAACGTATGGGATGATTTGCTTTATATGGAAACCCCTTTCATGATGATGTGCGTTCCGAACACGCTCTCACTCCTGTCCCGCCGATGTTTTACTCCCCTTTTGCCTTACTCCGTTTCTGACCCGAAGTTCATCCGAAGCTCAACCGAACGGAATGGGTTGAGGTAGGAGGGAGGGGCGGCTGAGGGTGATGAGAAGGCGGGAGAAGATGGGAATGGGGGCGAAGTCGGGGAGTTTGTGGCGTGAAAGTGTCCGATTCTGCAGCCCGGAGAGGTTCAAACGGCGTTTCTGCCGGCAGACATCCCAGTCAGCGCTCAAAAAAACGCCGTTTTTCGGCATCTGATAACCAATGTTTTACGAAAAACTTTCAATTTTCTTGGAAAAAAGTGGCAGAAAAATTTGGAAATAGGAAATAAAAGGGTGTATCTTTGCACCCGCAATCAGGAAATGACACCTAAAGCAACGGAGGAGGTGAGAGGGGTTTTGGGATTGATTTACAGTGAGTTTTCTAAAGCAATAGTTCTTCAGGATGGTGTAAGGCGAAAGGCTTTGAAATGAAACTTCAAAAAAACTTTGCAAAAAGTTTGGAGTTAAAAATAAAAGCATTACTTTCGCACCCGCTTTCAAAACGAAAGCTTCTCAGATGAGACGAGCGTTTTGAAAACAAGTTCTGAAAAATTTCTTGAAAAAAGATGCGAAAAGATTTGGAAGATATAAAACAAAGTCTTTATCT
>CAKVCR010000141.1 GCA_934725835.1 uncultured Odoribacter sp. | reverse complement strand
GCCATCGCCGTGCCGGACATTGATACCATGGACGGCTTGATGCACACGCTTTTTGCTTTGGAAGACCGAAAGCTTCTCCGTATCACCAACACGGATGGTTTGATCTGTCTGCGTGCTGAGATTTTTGACGGCGGCATCCATGCGGCCGATTTGGAGCAGCGTCTTCGTGCATGGCAGGAACAATCTGCCAGGCTGGCTGCCGGTGAGATCACCAAAGAGGCGTACGACCGCTGGCGGTATCATTACCCCGATTTCGACGACATGCGCATCCATGCCGCAGTCCCGCCCGAAGTACCCGCCACGCGCAAACGCGGCCGGAAGCCAAAGCCGAAAGCCTGAAAGAATGGACATGAAGAAAGCCCTCCGCTTGTGGAAGATTTTCTCCACAGCGAAGGGCTTTGAAATAGGTTGTTTTCACAGAGGATGATCACCGGGAGGCGTTTTTCTCGCCTTCACCCCAAAGCCGCCAGCGCAGTTTTCTGTAAGGACGGCTTTGGAGACGGTTATCATTTGGTTATCAGAGTCGATTTGGGCTGGGCCAAAACGCTGTGCCGTAAGGGTTTTCGCCTTTTCGGCGGTCATTCCCACTCGCTCCCCGAACCCGTAACTTAAACGATTTTGCGTATGCAGTTTAGCTCTGATTATCGGGGTTACTTAGATTATCCAAGAATTACGGTGTATCGTAATTCCTGTTGTCATTTTGTTGTCACGAGTGATAGATCGGTGCAAAAGCAATCCGTATGGAGATTACAGTGCAGCGTTCTTTAAATTGCAATACTGCTTTTCAAAATTTACACGCAATATTTTTAAAAAGCGTGCAAAGCATATTGATTTTCGTAGGTTTTGGCATTATAATATCAACGTGCATATTGCAAATATTGCGTGCAGAAAGTAGGTGACAGTTTGGGCAAGTACGATATCCTCAACGAAGTCTTTGATACCGTTGGAGAAATTGCAAAGAAATCGGATTTTATTTCAGCCGGACTCAAAGGCCAAGATATATATGCGCTTTGTAAACAGGGATATCTCGAGCGCGTGAAAAGAGGATATTACAAGTTGGCTGTTGGGGACGAGCCCAAAGAAGAACTTATCCTTTCGAAACTGATGACACACGGAATCGTCTGTGTGGAATCGGCTCTGTTCTACTACAGCTATAGCGACTTTGCACCCCGAGAATGGTCGATTGCCGTTCCTCGCTCTTATTCCAGAACGGTAAAGGCGATTCAGGCTGAAGTTCCGGTAAAGGCGTATTATGTACAGAATCCGATGTACCATATCGGGGAAACAACTGGCACCTTCAACGACGTAAGTCTTCCGGTCTATGACCGTGAACGTACCATCTGCGATTGCTTCAAGTACCGCACGAAGCTGGACAACGAGATATTCAACAAAGCCGTCAACGCTTATGTGACAGATGAAAAGAGAAACCTCGCTAACCTTTCCAAATACGCAAAGGAAATGGGCATTTATAAGAAAATGATGAGTGTGATGGAGGTGCTGCTGAATGGCTGATGTGGCTGCGTCCGTGCTTGCACGGCTCAAAAACAAAGCGGCAAAAAGCGGCAGAAGTTATCAGCTCTGCTTACAGCTTTTCTGCCAGGAAGAGTTCCTGCGCCGTCTGGAAAAGTCAAAGTATGCAGAAAATCTGGTTCTTAAAGGCGGACTGTTCCTCTATTCTCTCACAAATTTTGATAGCCGTGTTACGGCGGATGTTGATTTTCTACTCAGAAAGATGCCTAATACACCGGAACAGCTTCAAGCGATATTGGAGGAGATCATTGCAACCGAAACCAGCAACGATTTTGTCACATTTGAAATCAAAAACATAGCTCCCATTGCCGTAGCAAAGAAGTACGCTGGTATTGGAGCCTCCCTTGTGGCAAAGATAAAGAACACCAAAACACCCTTTGGCATTGATTTCGGCGTAGGCGACGTCATCGTGCCCATGCAGGAAAAGAGGAAGATACCGACACAGCTTGATGGTTTTGAAGCGCCGACGGTCAACACATATTCGCTGGAAACGACTGTTGCTGAGAAGCTGGATGCAATCCTCAGCCTGATGGAGTTTTCCAGTCGGATGAAGGATTATTACGATCTCTATTACCTTGCGAACAGGTTCGATTTCGACGGCGCAACGCTGGCGGAAGCGCTGAAAAAGACCTTTGAAAACCGTGGACACAAGTTCACGATAGAGCAATTTGAGCAGGTCATGTCCTTCGGCAGCGACGATGCGATGCGGAAGAAGTGGAAAGCATTCTGCCGAAAAATTGACACAAAGACCGATGATTTCAGCACAGTTCTGAGAACGATACAAGTTTTTTTGACAGAACCGTACAAAGCATCGGTAAAAAACACCGGTTTTCATTTAAAGTGGTTAGTGGAAAAGCAAATCTGGGCGTAAAATTTCTACGACGAATCCATAACGGAGGATGTAATATTATGGCAAAAGTATCATACAAAACCGAGGATCAAGTCCGGGATGGAGCAAAAATTACCTTGGGCTTTGATAAAACGGAAGCGAAGGTTCAACAAGGCACCGGGCAAATCACAACATTTAATCAGCTCGGATTCAAGGGAGTTATTGATAAGCCGGATGGTTGGTATCTTCCCGATGACTTAAACGCTCCTGCAATTATCTTGGAGACCAAATCGGAGGCAGAAGATATATCCCTGCAAAAATGGGTAGACGAGCTTGAAAAGAACTGCAATATTGTTCTCACAAAATACACGCAGGTAATCGGCATTCTGTACAATGGCACCGATGTTCGGGTTTTCCTGAATAACAGCGAGTTATCCGATGCTGCATCTACATTACAGGATAAGACGTATTACCTGTCCTTATTCACGAAAAATGCAATCGACAAACAGCGTATTTACAATTTGACAAAGAAAATCAATGACTGTCTGCACATTGACTTCGGTATCAAGAATTTGTACCATCGAATGATTTTTACCGCCTGTGCCCTTGTTGGCAAGAGATATGGCGCTATCCTTGTAGAGGGAATGGACTTTACCCTGATGAAGAACTCCATTCTCAGCACTTTGTCAAAGTCACTAGAGGACGACCGCAAGCAAAATCTAAAACTCGATATTTTGATCGAAGTCTATGCTGAAATCAAAATGAACAATACGACAAACCAGGAGGCTATCAATAACTTTATTGAGTGGGTTTCTGAAATATCTGATTGCGTCAATTCGGACTATTGGAACGGAGAAGACGTAATGGGTATTTTCTTTAACGAATTCAACCGATACAAGAAAAAGTCGGAAAGTGGACAGGTTTTTACACCAGATCATATTACATCCTTTATGTATCGGCTCATAAACGTAAATCAGAATGACCGAATTCTCGATGCGGCGTGTGGGTCGGGCGCATTTCTCGTCAAGGCTATGTGCAATATGATCAAACAATCTGGCGGCGTGAACACAAAAAAGGCGTCCGACATCAAGAAGACCCAGCTGTTTGGTATCGAATTTGATCGAGAAATATTTGCACTCGCTTGTGCCAATATGCTGATCCATAAGGACGGCAAGACAAATCTGGAGCAGCTTGACAGCCGAACCCAGCAAGCGTGTGATTGGATAAAATCAAAGCAGATAACGAAAGTCCTTATGAACCCGCCGTTTGAATCGAAATATGGGTGTCTTACTATTGTCGGAAATGTTCTGAAAAATGTTCCAGAACATACAAAGTGTGCTTTCATTCTTCCGGACAAAAAGCTCGAAAAGGATAGGAAAGGCTCTAAGCTACTGAAACACAGTACCCTTGAAAAAATTATTAAATTACCTGAAAAAGTGTTTTCTGAGGGTGTCACAACTTCAATATTCATCTTTGAGGCCGGAGTACCCCAAAATGGGAAAGAAATTTTCGCCTGTTACATAGAGAATGACGGCCTTGAAACAGTAAAAAATCAGGGGCGTCAAGACATCAAAGACCGCTGGCAGGCAATCGAGGATGAATGGGTTGAAATTATCAGAAAGCAATCTGGAAGCGACACGATTCAATGGATCAAGCCGTCTGAACATTTGAGCTACCAAATGCCCGAAAAGGCATTCGAAATCAGCGATGAGGACTTCTCAAAAACGATGATGGATTATCTGATGTTCAAAGAGGGCATTGATGTTAAGGAATTTGGCGAAAAACTGCTGACTAAGGTGCTGTATAGCAGTTCTGTGGAATCGACAGATGATTATGTTTCAATTATGCTGAAAAACGGAGGTGATTGCAGTGGGCAAAATTGATACTTCCAAATGGGAGGCCTTTCCGATAAGTATGCTTTTTTCTGTCGTCAAAGGAACCCGGTTAACGAAAGCAAATATGAGGGATGGTAACATAAACTTCATCGGGGCAAGCGCTATAAATAATGGAATAACAGCGCATATAGCGAACGACGAACATATTCATCCAGAAAATACAATTACTATTACGTATAACGGTTCGGTCGGGGAAGCGTTTTATCAAGACAAGATTTTCTGGGCATCTGATGATGTGAATGTTTTATATCCGAAGTTTGCCTTAAACAAGTACATTGCACTTTTCATAATACCAGTACTAAAACAAGCAGGAGAAAAATACGCATTTATTGACAAGTGGAAAAAAGAAGATATGGAGAAAGACTGCATTTTGCTTCCTGTTGATGATAATCATCAACCTGATTTTTCATATATGGAATCATATATGAAAAATCAGAAAATTGCAGTCAGCGCTTCGCTGACGAAATTGCAGTCAGCGAAGCGCTCTATAAAATCGAGAAATGCCGAATTTGAAAGCTGGAAAACGTATAGGATCAAGGATATTTTTCCGAATATTGTAAAACCAGTGGTCTATCACACCCGCGAGGTCAAGGAAAATCCCGCAGGAATCCCCTATGTCGTCAGAAGCAAGTTTAACAACGGCGTTAAATACTATGTTGAGCGTCCGAACAGTAATGTTAACCCTGCAAAAGTAATTTCATTCGGCGCTGAAAATGCAACATTCTTTTACCAGCAATCCGAATGGATATCCGGAAGAGATATGTATTATATCGACACCAGAGGCATCGATGAGTACGCCTGCCTGTTCATTACATCGTGTTTGCAGCCAATAGCAGAAAAGTATTCGTATAATTACGGTATGTTTCCTGATTTGCTCAAGGAGGACAGAATAACGCTGCCTGCGAACGAGAATGGTGATCCTGACTATGCGTTTATGAAGCAGTATATGAAAGTTGTCGAGAGCAAGGTAAATAATACCGTAAAACTTTTATCGATAGTATAACTTTTATAAAAAGTAGACTATTTCCCTCTTTAGATTACATTATAAAGCAATTACTATGTGAAGATAGCATATGAGGTGAATATATGCCTAAAAATGTTGTTCAATATGATCTTCTCATTTCGTGTCCTGGAGATATCACAACTGAGATTTCTATTATCAAGGATGCTGTATCGCAGTTTAATACTCAGTTTTCTAATACTTTGGGAATAAGCATTCAGATAAAATACTGGCGTAAAAACTCCTATGCGCAGTCAGGCGGAAAACCACAAGCGCTGCTAAATAAGCAATTCGTAAATGATTGTGATGCCGCAGTTGCCATTTTGTGGACACGTTTTGGAACCCCCACCGATGGATACGGCTCTGGCACAGAGGAAGAAGTAGAAATTATGCTCTCTTCCGGCAAACAGGTATTTATGTATTTCTCGGACAAGCCTCTTTCTCCGTCGCAAATGAATGGGGAAAGCTACAAGAAAGTTCAAGCATTTCGTGATAAATACAAAGACCGAGGAATCTACTTCACATATTCATCGGACGATGAATTCAGAACAATATTTTTTGCACATTTATCCCAATACTTTTTAAGTGAAAAGAGAGTTGCTGAAGTTAAGAGTGAGCGTCATTCTGAATTAAAGATTGTAGGTATAGATCAAAGCCAGCATATCAGTGATAACGCACCCTTTATAAGATTTATTCCAAATACCAAAATGACAAAGAGTCGGTATTTGGAGAAAATTCGTGCTCTTTTCGACGATATTTCAGCACGGAAATTAAAAAAGCGCGTTGAAATGCCAAAGGAAATAGCAGAATATACATTATCATTTAAGGATCCTGTGGAAATTAGCGAAAATGAGCAGAAAATTATATGCTCCTTAGCTAAACAATTAGGCATCAATATTGCCGAAGACTTTTTTGACCTTGGCAATCTATCGCGGAGTACTATAGCATCAAATATAATGGGCAGAGCTTCAATTACAGGAACAAGTGCAGAAGAGGAAAAGTATGATGCTATTCAGGAACTATTGGGAACAAGGGCAGAAGTATTAAAATGGGCGCCTATAGAAAACGCTTTTACCGATAAGAAGTGTCTAAAACTTGCTCTCCAGAATTGCGGGACAGATGTTGATGAAGATATAGAAATATCTCTCGTAATACCCAAAAACGGCTTGCTAGCAATAAACGAATTTCCAAAGTTCAACAACGATGAAATGGGTTATCTGCTGAATGACTGTAATATGCACGAGATTTTTGGCATATGCAGCACATCTATGTATTCGAGTTATGACTCCTCTATCTCGACAAACAGGAGATTTTCTTCTCATGTTTCTATGCCTTCTATTTTTCCTGGACATACTCCAGATTACAGTAATGATTTTGAGAGTGAACTTGCTGATGTATTTTGCTATTCATGCTTTGATGAGGGCGAAAAGTGTATTGTAAAATTGAAATACGGCTACATCAAGCATAATACAACAATCGCATTTCCTTCGGTGATTTTTGTCAAAGAACTTTTCGAAACTATACCATACACGATTACATCCAAAAATTCGCCAACAATAGTATCCGGAGAAATTAAAGTTACAGATGATGTAAAAAAGCAATAAAAACGGTGACAGTGATCTCCCTTGCCACCGTTGAGCTTATAGCCCATAAATCAGTTCGCTATTCACAACCTCCCTCGCCCGGTTCTGAATGTTATTCATCCTGCCGACCCACTCCAACGGATCGGCCGCTTTCAGCGGCTCCGTGACACCTTCCACCTCAGCCATTTGCTTTACCAGCCGAAGGAACATCTCCTCTGCCTGACGGTCGATGTCGGCAAGATAACCATTTAACTTGCCACTGGTGAGAAGCGTCGCATAGGTTGCCCGCCGATGTTCCTTCAGGTAACGCCGATGGCGCTGTCCCCACACGCCGATGGTCTGCTGTTCTTCTTCGGGCAGTTCCAGATTGGGTAGAAAATAATCCCCAACCTGTGTGTAAGTACCACCCATTTTCTCAAAAATCGTCTTTGCCATTGTCTGTTCCTACCTTTCAAAATTTGTATTTCTGCGCCTTGTGCGCTGGGTTTGCTTTCGCTGCTGCTCCATATCTTTTGCCTGTGCAATCAGATTG
>CAKVCR010000140.1 GCA_934725835.1 uncultured Odoribacter sp. | reverse complement strand
TCAGAACGCCTTTCAATGTATCTTGCTTGATGTTATAGTTGGTGATGTGTACATTTTGTCCCACCGCTAATTTTTCCAGTGTATTTTCCGGGAATTGGGTCTCCACATACATCTTGCTGTAGTCCATGATGCTCACCATCGTGCTTCCTGATGCAGCCTCTACATCGGGGGTGAAATAGGGGAGACTGACAATGACACCCTTGAAAGGAGCTTTGATATTCATTTTTCCCAGAGTGATGTATGCATTCTCTAAAGCCAGCTTGGCATTGATATATGAATTCTCTGCATTGTTTACATCTTTTTCCGTGGCTCCGCCTCTTTCAAGCAGACTTTTTTGTCCTTCCCATTCCTTCTCTGCGATTTGCACCTGCAATTTTTTGCTTTCCAACTGCACGTTGTTGACATATTCCTTGTTTTCCAGACGGATAATGACAGCTCCCGCTTCAACAACGTCTCCCAGACGATAGGGACGTCCCGTCTTGGGATTTGTCTGCAAATTATAGTCTCCGGCACTCTCCGATTTTATTTCAATGGTCTTGGCGGCCTTTGCAGTGCCTGTTGTCGTGATATATTCTTCGATATTTCTGAACTGTACATCTTCAATCCACACAGGGGTGGTAGTTTCTGAAGCTGATGAACCTCGGTTGTTATTACAGGAAAACATAGTCAGTCCCAATACAACAATCCCGATTGTTTTTAAATGTGTATTCATAATATCCGTTTTTTCTTATATGATTCGTTATGTTTGTTATCTCTTCTATTTTAACAGTCCTACAGGCAAATATGACTTGTTGTTTTCAAAATCCCACAAAGTCTGTATTTTAAGGTTTAGCAATTCCAACTTATAGCTGATGATGGCATTGGTATATTCTTGCTTGGCATTTGTCAGCTGTGTCTGGTATTGTTGCAGTTCCATGCCGGTCAGGTTGCCGTTGCGGTATTTTTCCATATTGATATCATACGTACGCTCAGCGTTCTCGATACTTTTCTTTTTGATTTCGATTTGTCGGATAAGGGTAGGCAGATTGCGGCAAATTTGTCTTACCTCTAAAACGATATTCTTTTTTTCTTCCTCAAAATCCACCTTGTTCGACTCCATCGCCAGTTCGCTCGATTTAACTTTTGCTTTCTTGGAACCCCAGTCGAATATGGGGATGCTCAGCG
Organism: uncultured Odoribacter sp.; assembly: GCA_934725835.1. Lineage (GTDB taxonomy): Bacteria > Bacteroidota > Bacteroidia > Bacteroidales > Marinifilaceae > Odoribacter. The sequence continues at coordinate 6,300 of CAKVCR010000140.1, read as the reverse complement.
ACACACCGATTTGTTCGTTGTCGGTGGGGTTGTCGTACATGTTCTTCACTTTGCCTGCCAGTGCGTCCAGACCGATTCGGGCACTGATGCTTCCCTTGAACTCATTCTCCGACTTTGCCCGGATGATGCTGAATACGTCTTCTTCAAGTGCAATCTCCTTCTGGCGCAGTTCCATCCGCTGTTCCAAGGCATACCGGACGGCATCGGTGGAGTTGACTTCAACGGTGTTGATGGCGGTATTGGGTAGGACCATGATATCTTCGTCCAGCGACACTCCTAAAAGTTGCTTGAAATTATCTTTTGTATTTTCGTAGCTGATTTCGGCGTTATAGACTGCCGATTCGCTCGTGGCAAGATTCACTTCGGCTTGAAACTGCTCTTCTTTTGCCATCAGACCGGCTTCTACCTTGTTTTTGATGATTTCGTAGTTCTGTTTCTGATTGTTGTATTCGTCCCGGGCTGTATTCAGATCCTTCTGTCTTTTGTATACTTCATAGAATTGTGTCGTCACCTGCTTTTCGATACTCAACTCCTGCATGGCATAACTGATTTTGGCATTCTCCAGGGCATACTCCAGCTCCTTCAGCTGCATCTTGGTGCGGTTGTACGTAAAGAGCGGTTGTTCCAGCCGGAGGGAGAGATTATGGTTGAAGGAGGTGTTCTTGCGGTTGTCAGTCTTGTTGGAGGCATCCTGCCAGGATAGGTCGTTGATTAACGAGATGGTTCCGTCAGTCCATTTGATGGGTTGCATGATTCCCAAAGAGGCGGACGAACTCATACTCTCGTTTGCATACCAGCGGCTGTTATAACTGTCATATTGGTTGTTGCGGGTGTAATTGAACGGTCGGACATCCAATGAAAACTGCGACTTTAGCGATGCGTTTTGAGCCTTCAGGTTCAACTGTTGCTGTTCCAGGCTCATTTTGCTCTGTATCAGTCTGGGGCTGTATTGGAACGCCACCTCCAAAGCCTTCTCCAGTGTCAGCACCTCCTGTGCCGCAATATGGCTCAGGCAACAGATGCTCAGTAGTGTGATTAGCAGTATGTGTTTTGACATATTGTTATTATTTTATGATTTATTCATCTGGTACTTGTAAATTTTACGGCATCTGCAATCACATACCTTCCGGACACTTTGTCTGTCAGAGTGACGGTTGTCGTGCCTTTGGGCAGGTAAAAATTACCTAACGACATCCAGCCCGGATCCTCCTGTTGCAGGTTCAGGGTGATGGACTCCTCTTCTCCTCCATAGCTGACGGTGTATGTCTGATTGCGCTCCTCGTTGTTATGTTGGCGGGAAGGTCCCATCCTGTTCATTTTAGGGTTCCACACGGATATCTCATAATATCCGTCATGTGTTATCTCTGCGCTCCATACAACGGAGTTGTTGCCGCTGCCCCTGCTCTTGTAGAGGGCAGACTGCACTACGTTGCCATAGCAGTAGTCGGTGGCAATGGTCGTCCAGCGTGAAGGCGCCCACCATGGTATGAAGTTCTTATATTTCTCCCCGTCCTCCTTCATGAAAAGGTCCTTCAGCTTATGTTTGTTGTTGGAGGCGATAGCCCGGAATCCGGAATCTTCGTTGTCAATGACAAACTCTTTGGGGTCGGGGCTGAACACTCGGGGGTCGATAGCAAATACTCCTGCCACCGTATCTTGGGTATTCTGCTCTATCTTCGGGAAATTGAACCGATGGAGTGTCGGCAGATTGTGTGAGATGTTGGTGTTGATGCTGATGCTTGCCGGGCGTTCGTCAACAATGATTTTCATCTCTTTGGCGCTGCCTGCCGGCAGAAGATAGTTCTCTGTAATATTGTTGTTTGGATTACCGCCGAAACCTCTTCCGCCACCCCCGGGACCTCCCCGGAAGTCTCCGCCCTGCCGGATATCGGCAGTCACCAAGGCATCCACGTCGGATGGGTTGTACGCTTTAAAGCGTATCCGGTATTTGGTGACCTCCTTGACAACTATCTGGTCAGCATCCACATCTTTGACGAACACCGTGGGAGAGTGGTCCTCTTCATACCAGCGGTGGAGGAAATCTGTCAGGTTGATGCCTGTCTTCTCGAGGAATTTCTCTTGAAACCTGTCGAAGGAGACGGCCTTGAACAGATTCTCCTGATAAAAATCTTTCAGAAAGGCGTTGAACTTTTCTTGGCTGATTCGGGTGTTGATATAATTCCCCAGGGCATTGCTTTTCAACTTTAGCAGCTCGTAAAATATCTCGGGCTTCAGTTCCAAATCCGATATAGCCTCCCTGAAACTGTGCGTTTCCAGATAGAGATTGGCTCTTTGTTTGTCGTCGATAAGGCTTCCCCAGAAAAAATTCCTCTGCTTGTTGCTTTGGCTTTGCATCGTGTTCAGTGCAATGTCCAGAATAGGATATTTGTCTGTCCGGATAAAACCGGTGTGATGGTAAAGCATGGCATGTGCGACAAATTTGTTTGCCACCTGATTTTCCCAGTCCCAATTGTATTGCACATTCTCTTCGAAGAAAGTCCTGCGGACGAAATTCTGGAAAATGCTTGTTGCCATTTCAACAGGTCCCGGAATCCCCTGATCCCGCCGTCTCCAGCGTTCTCGCTGCACCTTCTCTGCCTGGAAATCCGAATTGATGGCGATACCCCGCTCCGGAATAAAGGCTATTTCCGGCATGATATATTCCGTGTATCCCTTCCAGTTGCGGATGTAGGCGTGATGCTGGGCAGGCGTTTCTGCCATGACAAACCTGCGGAACGGATAGTTTCTTCCCTGTTCTGTTTCGATATCGTTCTTCAACTCCCGGATGATTCCCGGCAACGTATCCTGCAGGGCAGTGAAATGTGCCGAAAAATAGTCGTGCCCCTTGAAACAGTATATTTCATACTCGGTAGAGTCCACCGTTATGCTTTTACGCTCGTAATCCGCCATGGTCAGACTGATACAGGGGAGCGCATGGCTGTTGGTGAATGTGGTGCTGTTGCCTTCCCGCCCGGATTCTCCCTGCGACAGCACGGTCTGTTGCCCGTTGTGGTGGACCGTCAGACTGTAGCGGGTGAAATCCTTTTGCAGATTGTAAGGGGCTGCGGGATTCACGGGAGGGATTGCCACCGGATACCAGAGGCATTCGGGAGTCAGCAGTGTAAATCTCTTTTCCAGCCAGACATACCGTTTCCCGATAGGAAATGTATGCTGCCGGTCGGTATTATTCAAATAGTCTTTTTCTAAAACGTCCGTATAGCAGATGGTTTCGTCTATCCCCCCGCTGAAACGGATGGTCAGTTCGGCGGATTCCTTGCCTTGCAGGGCTTTATCGACAACAATTACCTGCTGCTCACGCCGGAAGGATACGGGTTTCCCGTTGCATTCGATGACGCCCACCTCCAGTGCCGGGTTGAGATAAAGGATGATTTGTTCTATCGGTTCGTCCTGCCGGTTGACAAGTACAAGCCGGCTTTCACCTTCCAGATGTTCGCCATCGGGAGTCACCGTCAGGGCGTGGTCGGTGATATTGACGCGTCGGGCATCGGCATATCGGTTGTAGGCGGCAATATACTCGTTGCGCAACTCCATCTTCCGGTTGAAATGGAGTGTATAGAGTCCTCCGGCAGCAAGGGCGATACCGATACCGGCGGCACCCACCGAGTGGACAATGACGAGTTTCCACTGCTTGTGTGGCAGGCGTTTCACAAAAGCGATGGTAAAACTGATAAAGCCGATACCTGCCATCAGGAATACAAAGCGTTGAAGCAAGAACATCCGTATGTTGCCATGTCCCGTGACATCCGAGAAAAGGGCCGGTATATGCGTGCCGAAAAAGTCGAACACACCGTAGCAGGCATCCTTGACATAGAAGAACTCCATGGCCATAAAACCAAGCATGATGATAAACGTAACGGCCTGATTCTTCACGATGCTCATGACCATAAACGACAGCCCCAGCACGAACAGAAGCGACGGCAGCGACACTGTAAACAGATAGAACAGATAGGGGAATATGGCAAACGGCGCTTTCGCTACCAATATATGCAGAAAGGCGGTGATGGATAGCGTTATGACATTCAGAAAGAAAAACGTCCGCACAATGCCCCACGTCTTTCCTATGATATAGTCGGCATTGCTCATCGGGCGAACGTAGATAACCTCGGCAGTATCGAGTTTCTTGTCGCGTTTCAGGAAACTGCCTGCCAGAAAGATAACAATCACCGACTGGGCGATATTGTAGAATGCCGTGCTGTAAAATGGAATCTGCGATGCAACAGCATGCTCTGCCCACTGCTTGACGAGCGGATTGAATACCGGTGTCAGAAACCACAAAACGGTACCGGTGATGCCTAATAGCGCCAAAAACGCAAATATGCGGAACAGCCAGCTTCGTCGCAGGAGCTTCACCTCATATCCGGCTATCGTATTGATGTTGTGCAGATTCATATACTTATTTTATTGAAATAATTCTCCTCCGATTTTTTCGCTGTACATTTCCATTTTATCCTTCAGCAGGTAGTCCATAAAGTAGACATATGCATGTTCAATGTTGGGGGTGATAGGCTTGCCGCTGAGCTCTTCCGGATTCTCTGCCACAATTTGTATTTCCCAGCCGCCTTCCGAGGGTATGGTGGAAATAATCGGATATTTTTCTTTAATCTGTTGCAGTTCTGGGTCTGTGACAAAAACTTCCCACACCTTGCCTGTGGCGAGCTGAATCATGTCGTCCGGCGACCCCTGGAACTTCAGCTCTCCCTTGTTCAGTAGTGCCAGGTTCTTGCAGGTGCTGGATATATCCCCCACAATGTGGGTGGAGAGAATGATGATGACGTCCTTGTCGCTCACCTCCGACAGAATATTCCTGAATCGGATACGTTCTTCCGGGTCCAGACCGGTAGTCGGTTCGTCGACAATGATTACTTTCGGATTGCCGACAATGGCCTGTGCTATGCCCAACCGGCGTTTCATACCTCCCGACAGCCGGTTCGCCCAGCGGTCGCGCACTTCATACAGCCCCACTTTCCGTAGCAGTTCGTCCACCACTTCCGCCCGTTTGCGAGTGCCTTTGATGCCTGCCAGCCCGGCTCCGTAGTCAAGAAATTCCCAGGTCTTCAGTTTTTCGAAAAATCTGAAATCCTGCGGCAGATAGCCCAATACGGAACGTATCGCCTTGCGGTCTCGGTGAATATCATAGTCATCGAACAGAATCGTGCCCGAGCTGGCACTCTGCAACAGCGTCATGATACGCATCAGCGATGTCTTGCCGGCGCCGTTGGGACCTAACAGACCGAACATACCCGGCTCGATATCCAGGTTGAGGCAATTGAGAGCCTTGTGCCCATTTGGATATACCTTTGTCAATTCTTTGATTTGGATTTTCATAAGCTGTATGTTTAAAATTTCGCACTAAAATAGTAAAATATCACAGGTTTTACCAATACAAGTGCACTTTTCTGTCTTACTTAGACAAAAAAGAATCGTGATGGTTTATCTATTTTTTGAATATAACTAATGAATGTCGTATTTTTTTTATGAAAAAAACAACTTGACATCAGAGTGTTCTTATCTTTTGCTTTTCTCTTGCGCTGCTGTACTGGTGGAATGTACCTTCTCCGTAGCTTGGGGCATATTGTTCGGTTGAGCTTCGGATGAGCTTCGGGTTAGGTACGGATTAGTGTAAAAGGGGAGTAAAACATCGGTAAGACATCGGTGGGAGGCGGAAGGGATGGGATAAGTCTGACAAGAGGAATAATAAAAAAACTAAAGCTATGGTATATGGATATATTAGGGTAAGCAGTGATCGACAGACAATCGAAAATCAACGGTTTGAGATTGTTAATTTTTGTAAGAGTAAACAGATTCGGATAGACGGATGGATTGAGGAAACGATTAGTGGGACGAGGGCATATCGGGAGCGAAAATTAGGGAGATTGCTGGATAAGGTGCAAAAGGGGGATTTGATTATTTGTGCGGAATTGTCGCGCTTGGGGCGTAGTCTCTTTATGATTATGGAGATATTGAATATCTGTATGACGAAGGAGTGTAAAGTATGGACGATTAAAGACAATTACCGGTTGGGGGAGGATATTCAGAGCAAGGTGTTGGCTTTTGCATTTGGTCTGGCTGCAGAAATAGAGCGTAATTTGATTAGTATGCGCACAAAAGAGGCTTTGGCAAGGAAAAAGGCGGAGGGGGTTATTCTGGGGCGTCCCAAAGGAAGTCGGAAAAAATGTAACAGGACTTGAAAATGATGCTACCGAAAGTGGAATAAGTGTATTTCAGGCGAAAATTTCGCGGATGACTTCGAGTGCTTTGCTGTTGAACTGCAGGTTAAGG
>CAKVCR010000139.1 GCA_934725835.1 uncultured Odoribacter sp. | reverse complement strand
GTCCTAATGCCATAATTTTTTTCAAATCATTCTTAGCTTGTGATGTATAGTCGATGGCTGCAGCTCCATATATTTCTTTGGCAAGTGTTTCAATTTTTTTCTCTACACTCCAATTCCAGTCATACATCGGTTTTAATTTACATGTACATTGTTCAGCAACTTTGGCAACCAATTTGGCTAAAGATTCTGCTCCTTCACCTCCTTTGGCCCATACATTAGCCACCTCAATAGGAACACCCAATTCATTACATTTATCGGTGATAATCTGAATTTCTGCATCTGTATCAGTAACAAATTTATTAAGAGCAACAATAGGGCAAATATTGAATTTCTTCATATTTTCCACATGTTTTTCCAAGTTTTCGATTCCCTTGCGCAGAGCTTCAGTATTTTCTTCTTTTAGACTATCAAGCTTTGCTCCTCCATGATATTTTAAAGCTCGTATGGTGGCTACTAATACAACTGCACTTGGATTCAAACCTGCTTTAACGCATTTTATGTCGAAAAATTTCTCTGCTCCTAAGTCAAAGCCAAATCCTGCTTCTGTTACAACAAAGTCTGACAATGACAACCCCATTTTAGTCGCTATAATCGAGTTTGTCCCTTGTGCTATATTGGCGAACGGACCTCCGTGGATGATTGCAGGATTCCCTTCAATCGTTTGTACTAAATTTGGTTTTATAGCATCCTTTAATAGTGCTGCCATTGCCCCATTAGCTTTTAAATCACGAGCATAGATAGGCTTTTTATCGAATGTATAACCAATAAAAATATTACCTAGACGTTCTTTTAAGTCTGTAAAATTCTCTGCTAAACAAAGTATTGCCATGATTTCTGAAGCCGCTGTGATATCAAAGCCGGTTTCTCGTGGAATACCAGAACTTGTCCCTCCTAAACCAACAATGATATGACGGAGAGAACGGTCATTCATATCCATTACTCGCTTCCAAGTGATAGTACGAGGGTCTAATTCTAATGAATTAGTCTTATTTTGTACATTATTGTCTATTAATGCAGCCAATAAGTTATGAGCTTTTTCGATAGCATTGAAATCTCCAGTAAAGTGTAGATTGATATCCTCCATTGGTAAGACTTGTGAATATCCACCACCAGTTGCTCCTCCTTTGATTCCGAATACAGGTCCTAATGATGGTTCGCGAAGTACAACGGTAGTTTTTTTACCTATTCGGTTTAAACCTTCTGTTAGTCCAATTGATATGGTTGTCTTACCTTCACCTGCAGGTGTCGGAGATATAGCAGACACTAAAATAAGATGTTTGTCTTTTATTTTTTCAGGGTTTATTAGATTCAATGGCAATTTAGCTTTATACTTGCCATATAGTTCAATAACATCTGGATCTATACCCAATTTTGTTGCTATTTCGGTAATGGGTTTTAGTGTTACATTACTTGCTATTTCTATATCTGTCATAGTTCTGTCATTTAAATTAATGATTTGAATTTATCGTAAAGTGAACTCTGTTGTACCAATGACTTCGTTGTCACAGAATAACTCGGCAGTGTACGTACCTTTAGTCAGACTACCGTCATTGGGCCAATAGATAGCAACCTCTAGACGTTCGCCTTCGTAAGTTATTTCACGTTTTGCAGAGTAGGTTAGAGATACATTCTGATATTTGAAAAATGATTTTTCGCTGAAGGCAATGACTTTTTCATCAGGACGTTTCAAGCGTAAATAGATAGTGCGTTCTCCACGTTTTGTTGTAATATTTTTGCTAATAGCAAATTCAGCCTTTAAGTTAAAGCATTTTTTCCAATTAACTTCCTTATCGGATTTGTTTACAGGGGTTACAACTAAGTTTTCTGTTCTTAATGCACTGGCTCGCGCAATAACCTCTTTCATATCCTTTTGTTGATTTTCTAATTTTTGGTTGCGCTCACGTACCCAATCAATTTGTTTACGCACCTCTGTATTCTCTTGGGCCAATTTCTGATTTAGCTGGTTGAGAGAATCTATCTGTACTACATAACTGCGTAAAACAGTCTTTAATGTTCCGATTTCTTTTTTATATCGGTTTATTTCTGCATAAGAATTATCCCTGAATTTTTTCATCTTTTCCATCAAAACAGTGATTTTCTTTTGTTCTGCCAATAATTTGCTGTTTAGTGTGTCATTATTAGTCTTTAAATCATCATAGTTATGACTAAGTTCCATCAAATCTTGTTGAAGCAACTCTTTTTCTTCGTGGATGGCAGCAATATGCTCCTTGTTTTCAGCTCTTTCAATCAGAAAGAAAATAAATAATGCAACTAGTATAACGCTTAAACAAGCAATAATGATAATAAGCAGTTTGCTTTTTTTGTCCTTCAGTAAAGTGTTTCCTTCCATACGTTGTGTTATTTACAATTTATAATTTCCGACTCAATATGACAAAGGTAGTATAATTTGCAAGAAAAGGTCATACACATAGGATAAATTAATTTTATTAGAGGGGATGAAATTATTATTTCTAAATTTGTATTCTGTAATTATGAGGTTGCATAATGATTTGTGATTAATAAGAATAATGAAAGAAGAATTTTTACAATACCTATGGAAAAATTCTCTATTTAAAAATAGAGTCTTTACAACCATGGCAGGGAAGGAGGTCTCTGTAGTAGATACAGGAGTATTCAATAGAGATTCCGGTCCAGACTTTTTTAACGCTCGGATTCGTATTGATGGAATAGAGTGGGCTGGAAATGTAGAAATACATTGTAACAATAGCGATTGGAATCGACACAATCATCACATTGATCCCGCCTATGACAACGTAATTCTTTCGGTAGTTCTTCATGCAGATGCAACTATATATACCAGTCAGGGACGGGAAATTGAAACGGTAGTCTTGGATTATGCGGACCAGCTATATACTGAATACCTCAATATATCAGGAAATCCCATGCATCCGGGGTGTCACTATTCATTAGGAAAGGTAGATTCCTTCTACTTGCAGATGATATTGCAAGCAATGGCTATTGAGCGTCTTGAAAGAAAATGTAGAGATGTCCGTTTGATTTGGGAACAAACAAACCATGATTGGGAAGAATGTTTCTATCGTTTAATCTGCAAATATTGGACGGGCAATGTCAATGCAGAACCATTTTACCAACTTAGTCTGCATTTGCCATATCGTACTTTGTTGCGTTATAGTGACCGTCCTTTTTCGTTGGAGGCATTGTTGTTAGGATGCTCCGGACTTTTGGAGAATGCAAAAGACGATCAATATGTCGAAGCTTTGAAAAAGGAATTCCATTATCTGCAATCCAAACATCAATTGCATGTTATGCCTACCGGGCAATGGAAATTTATGCGTATACGTCCGGGAACCTTTCCAACTTTACGGTTAGCCCTCATGGTAGATATATTAAAGAATTTTAGGATGTTGATTTCCGGTATATTACAGGTAGACTCAATTAAAGATGTATATAAATTATTGAATGTTGAGGTGTCTGAATATTGGGAAACACATTATCGTCCAGGCATACCTGCTTTGCGTCAGAAACATCGTTTAGGGGATTCCATGAAGAAAATTCTTTTAATAAATTCCATTTGCCCGTTTTTGTTTCTATATGGTAAAGAACAAGGTGAGGAGAAATTTTGTGAAAAAGCAATAGCCTGGCTGGAGGAATGTCCGGCAGATGATAACTACATTAGTAGAGCATGGAAGAATTCAGGATGTATCGTAGATTCTGCTTTACAAACTCAGGCGTTGATTGAAATTACACGTGAATATTGCGAAAAGCACCGTTGTCTGCAATGCAGGTTGAGTAAGGAGATTTTGAGACATACCCCTAATTTTTAAGGAAGCATGTCGTATGCTTCCGGGCGGAGCACCGTTGGAAAATTTATTTCTCTTTTTTCGAGGCTTATAAGCCAGTCTTCTAAATCTTCTGTGCGAAGAGTGTATAGTATTTCGCGAAACATCTCTATTTGCTCATCTGAATAGGTGTCCGGTTCCATATTTTTAAAAGCATCCAATTCTTCATCATCGAAATAGTCAATATGTGTATCTGCTTTTTTTAAGCCTTTTTCGCACACAGCATGAGCACCGCAACATTCAGCAGGTGGGGCTACAACTTCATCTGGTTCGTCCTTTTTTCGTTTGCTGATATATGTAAACAGGGCAACTATGATTAGCAGCCCTGTTATTCCTAAAATGATATAAAGCATATCTTTAATTATTCAATTCTTTCTTCAACAGATTCACTTGATTCGTCAATTTCTTGATTTCAGCATCAGCATCAGCTTTTGTCTTACGAATCCAATTAAGCTTTTTAGTCATTTCTTCGCATTCTTTCTTCATTCTAGCGATTTCTGCATCCTTACCACTGGCTTTTGTATTAGCTGTTTCTAATTCGCTTTTAATTCTACGGTTTTCAAATTCCAGATTAGTTTGTACTTCAGACAACTGTTTGCGTAATTGGTCGCGGTCTGTCGTAACCTTTTGTAAGCTCTTTTCCAGGGATGCAATTTGTTCGCTATTGGATTGTGTTGTAGTCTTTATTTGATCTGCTACATTGCTCAATTCAGATTTTAATTCCACCTGTTTGCTTTCCAGAGAGCGAAGTTTAGTGTATAATTGGTCAATTGTTTTATCTTTCGTAGCGTTATTTTCAGTCAGCTTATAGCGGATGGTATTGAAATTTTCTTTTGCTGCTTGTAAATCCTTTTCCAATTGGCTCTTTTCATTTTTCAATTCCAACACATTACGATCAGATTCGCGTTTTGCTCTTGCCAACTCATCAAATTTCTTTTTTGACACACAGGAACCTAATATAGAGGACAGGAGAATGAATCCTCCGACATATAATACTGTTTTTCTCATATAATATTGCTTTTTTTATTTATAAACACATTTTGTTTTAAGCATTATAATTGCTTACTTTGGGGCAAATATATAAAATTAAAATAGAATCGTAACGTAAAACGAGGCAGAATTACTTAAAAGATAATGAAGATGATGAACAGAAAATTGATTGCACTGCTCATACTGATGCTTGGCTGTCTGACAATTGTCAATGCACAGAATGATGGAAGGATTGTATTGAAGGGTACTATTGTTGATGGCAGCACAAATGAACCGGTGGCATTTGCAAACTTAGGATTGCTTGGCACCGTTGCCGGAGTCGCTTCTGATATGGATGGAAAGTTTGAGTTGGTTGTTCCTGATAAATATGCAGTTCACAAAGTGAGAATCTCTGCTGTTGGATATGCTCCTGCAGAATTTAAGGTTTATGAGTTGCGTGATAAACCCGACTTTATAATTAAATTGCGCCCTATTACGTATGGTATCGGTGCAGTGGATGTGTATGGACAATTATTGGTTTATAAAAAGATGCTTCGCAATGTAGTATCAAATATCAGTAAGAATTATATCAACATGCCATACAATTATGAAGGCTACTTTAAATACGTGACAGCCGTGGACGGCGAAGAGAAAGTAAAAGAAGCAACTGTTACAATATATGATGCCCAAGGATATGACCGTACGGATGTTGCAGAAGCTTTTAAAGCTGTGAACTATAAATACAACGAAGTTCGTCGCAGTCAGCCTGCAACTTCTATATTTGATGGTTTGACCTGTTTGGATGATATTCTGACGAGTGACATTGTGCGCAACACTCGCAATGTACTTGATATTGTAAATGCGCGCGATTATAAATTGAAAAGCAAAGGTAAGATAGTTTACGAAGGTGATTCTGTGCAGATTATAAGCTATACTGCAGCAAATCCTTCTATTTCTACAGCCGGAGATCCTACCGTACAGAGCTATTCTGGTGAAATATATGTCAATCTGAAAGATTTTGCCGTATTGAAAAATGTAATAAACATCACATCTCGTGATTTCAATTCCTTGGGACGTAACTTGGTCGTTATAAATGAAAAGCCAAAGAGTGATGTTACTATGCAGATAACTACCACTTACAAAAAATTAAAATCCGTCTATTTCCTGAGCGGGGTGAATGTAGACTACACATACAATGAAGAAGGTAAAGAAATCAGCGGCAAGATGGAGTATGTGACAACTCGTGTAAAAACGGATTCTCCTGAAATTATAGAAGGTCGTACCTATTATGAAGACCTCAAGGAAAACGAGGACTTTTGGAATCGCTATTCTGTTTATTTTGAGGAATAAAATTTTGCAGACGTAAAATAAAAAAGCTAAGCAATTGATGATTCGGTGCTTAGCTTTTTTTTGTTTATCAATAGCATCTCATCGTATATTGCTATTGACTTTAACAGATTATAATAATGTATTTCATTCGTTTTAGTGAAATATATCTTCTTTTTTCAAGGGCTTTTTATCGATATGCCAGTGGAAGTCCTTTAATTCACGATCTTCCGGTTTCACTAAAAGCAGAGGGTTTAGCGTTCCTTCTACTTTTGTTATGAACGTGATATCTTTTATTTTTTTGTTTTCAAGCTCTATTTTGATAGTTGAACTCATGGCTTTGTTTAGACCTATGATGAAGCCTTTATCGTCAGGATAAAAGATTGATTCCCCGCTACCGTTCACCATCATCAGGTAGAGTTCATTATTTTTGACGTAGCCACGCATATCTCGCCCTTTAATTTGATTGAATAACACGTCGCGTTGGTCGGGTAGGAGTTTGTATATTGTTGAATCTACAGGATTGACAATCATAGATTTGTTTTTCATGTCAAAAATATCCACTTGATTATCTTTCATATGCATACTGATTTCTGTAGCGGTTAATTGATTGCCACTTGCCCATACAATAGGTTCTTTGTATAGATATACAGTTGAATCCGCTGTTGGAAATACCATCGAATCACAGACTCCCTGCAAATCAATACTGTAGAATTTGGTATGATGGTAGGCTTTCATTACGTTATTGCCTAATGAATCCTTATTGATGGAAAGGGTATCTCCGTGCACAAAGAGCGAATCAGATTGTCCTACTAATATTAATAGTGCCCTGTCGGTTACAAAAGCATAATCGTTATTCTTGAGTATCTCTCCATAATTTCCTTCAACAATCACTTTGTTGATTGTGTCATACAAATGGAGATGCTGTCGCATGACTGCTGTACCGGAAAGACTGTCTACAACAATAGTGTCAGAACTGCCAACGTATGTATTATAATTTATAATATTGTTTTTGTACAATTCAGCATGGGAGGTGAGCGAATTATACCAACCGTTTTCAGAGTATAATGTCCGGTTTTCACCTATAATGTTAGTGGGCCCCAGGATGGTTACTAATTTATTATCGGTACGGTATTTCAATGTATCTGAGTATAAATCATATTGTGAAGTATAAACCTTTACGCTATCTTTAAAGAATAATTCGTTCATTCGAACAAAATAGTATCCGATGTCACTGACAAGTGTATTAACGTTGTCTTTGATTGTACCTCCGTTAAAGTAGTGACCTATGCGGGTTTCCATGTCGTAATTGAGCGAATCAGTCGTAAGAGTAAGGGTTGGGTTCTGCATGATGACATTCTTGCGAACTTTTGCTTTACCTGTATTCCCGTAATAACATAGTAAGTCGCCCCATAAAT
>CAKVCR010000138.1 GCA_934725835.1 uncultured Odoribacter sp. | reverse complement strand
CGAATCTGTTATATGATACAAAAGGCTCGCAAATTATAATAAAATACATTGAAAACTATGGCCTTAATACCTACGCTACATCTGAAACGAATTTCATTTATCTTGGAGATAAGATCAATGAAATAAAGCACGTTCATTTTTCTGGTACGTCAAAGCCCGAAGAGTTTTATATTGAATCACAAGGTAAAAAAATAATATGTACCGAAGAAGAATTAAACGATTCAATAAGCGAAATAGAACAAAATTTAGAGTTTTTTTCAGATTTTGAAACGTTAGAAATGACTATTGCAGATGATGAAATAACTATAATAGACTTGGATTCATTTTATTATTAATGAAAAAACAGCCATAAGGACTTGTGCATATAACAGCATAGGTCCTTTTTTATTTCTCTAAAATGAATATTCATATTTAATTTACAAAATATTCAAGCACGCATCTTATCATAAATCCCATTGCCAAACAATGAATTTACACACTCATAACCACTTACAGCTCATCATAACCTGTCACAAACTATCATATCTATCACCTCGTATAAGTATTTTTTATCCTATAATGATTTTACTTGGAGAAACGTCAATTTTATGCTTTATTACTGCTTTTCAATATTCTGACAGAAACAATAAAATTCTTGCAACGGCACTTTCTTTTTTTGCGATTGTTTTTTTGATTATATGCTTGGTCATGATACTTAATTATATTTCAAAGGAAAACTATAAAAGCATATCCGAAATGAATGAAAAGCTTCTGAAAAATCAGGAGAATTACTATTCAATGCTGCTAAAAAAAGACAAAGAAACCGTGCAGTTCAGACATGATATTCGCAATCATATCAACTGTATGCTGCTGCTTTTTGAAAATAAAAAATATGATGAGCTACGTGAATATTTTGATAAAATAGGTGCGGCATTAAGTGAGCTTAGCCCTGCCGTTCAGACAGGAAATGACGTTTTAAACGCAATAATCTGCGACAATATCGGCAAGTACCCCAATGTAAACTGCAATATTTATGGAAAATTCCCCCGGAAAGTAATATAAGCGTTATAGATTTATGCACCATTTTTTCCAATCTTTTAGAAAATGCATTTTTTGCGGCGAATAATTCCGACATAAAATGTGTCAACATATTATTTAAATCAATCGGCGAGAGCTTTTTCTGCGAGATAAAAAATACGATTCCGTGTAAAATCAATATTTCAGGAAATACTCTTGTGACGGAAAAACCGGATAAACAAAACCATGGCTTTGGAACCAAAAATGCACTTTTAGCTGCGGAAAGCAACGGTGGAAGTATTGTTTATTCCTGTGATGAAGAATATTTTTCCGCAGAAATTCTGCTTATCAACGTGTAAAAATACCGTTCAACGTCTTTTAGCTACCGTTTACCGAAAAAGTATTGTAAATCAAATGACCTTATGTTATAACTATAACATAAGGTCATTTTTTAGGAGGTGTTAAAATGTTTTGTGAAATTAATTTCTTCTGGTTCATCAGATATTTTTGCTGATTCGCACTTGATATTTTAGTGAGGTGGAAAAGCGAAAATATGAAATAACGGGTTACGATGCGCTATATTTCACTTTACAAGATGAACAAATAACTCTGTGGCTTGGACAAGCTAAAGCCGGAACGGAGCAATATTGTAAAAAGGGTATAAAAGAGGACTTGAATACCAAGTTTACTCTTGATTATTTTGCAGATACAGCTTTTTACATTGCAGATAGATCAGAATCCCCAGAACTAACATCTTTACTGAAACAAATAAATAAGGTGTGTTTTGAAGCGCAAAAAAATAAATGGACTAAGACTAAAAAAATAGATATGTTACTTAATCTTCTTATAAAAAATAATGTGAAAATAAGAATTCCTTGCTTATTGGCGTATACAAGTGATATATATAAATCGGATGATATCAATAGAGAAATTAGTGATGCTGTGAATAAAATGCAAAAGTATTATGACAAAGAACATTTCAAAGTTGATATGGGCTTACCATATGAAATCAGGTTCTATATATTTCCTATAAAAGATGTTTCAAGTTTAAGAAATAGACTTGTAAAGCTAAAGAAGGAGGTGGTATAATGCTTGAATATGTATATGAATTGGTTGATCTTATAAATGATTTTGATGGCAACTTGAAAACAGAAAACAGAATGAGGGATTTAATTTGTTATTTGTCGGACAATAATACATTAGAAGATAAAGAACTAATTAATAAAGTTGTGTTTGAGGCGGCAGAAAAGCTTAGAGTATTTGGATATATTAAAGGAAATAATCCTATAGGTAGTGATGAAAAAACATTAGATAATCTCTCCAATATAAAACATATAGCAATTCAAAATTTCTATACTTCAAAGGTTTTTTTCAACAATATACTGGATAAGCGCCAAAAAGATATAATTGAATGCTATCAAAATTTGTCAAGCAAGCGATTATTGGTAAGCGCACCTACATCTTTTGGTAAAACGTTTATTTTACGCGAAATTATTTTCTTAAATCAGAATCGTTATAATAATATTCTTCTGATTTTTCCTACTATTGCTCTTCTGAATGAGAATACGGAGAGTATGAACAACCTAATTAGTTCTCTTGGCGTTGCATATAAAATTATCAATAATGTTTATTCAGGAATTGATCCAAGGGAAAAACATATTTTTATTCTTACGCCGGAAAGAGTATTAAAATTATTATCGGATAATTCTGCCTTGAAGATTGACTTTTTCTTTTTCGACGAAGTATATAAAATTGATGAGGATTTTAACACAGACGAAGATTGTGAATCTGACGGTAATAATTATAAATATAAAGAAGATACAAGCAATAGATCAAAGGCATTTAGAATAGCGCTATATTTATTGGCAAAAAAAGTTGAGGATTTTTATCTTGCAGGGCCATACCTGAGTTTGCATAATTTAAAATTAGGTTTAAAGAGATTTGTTGATGAAAATAAAATTACTATTAAACAGATTGATTTTGAACCAACAATGCGAATTGAAATTGATGCTTGGAAAAAAAGTACTATACAAAATCACCCTGTTTTAGGTAGAAAATCAATTGAAATATTTAACACAGGAAACTTAAGTACTACAGAAAAAATTTTAGGCATTAATCAATATATTGATAGTAATGATTTAGGACAAACGATATTTTATTGTTCGACTCCTTCATTATCTATGAGCTATGTTCGAAAATTAATTGAATATTTGCCCCAAAAAAATAATTCTGATATCAATCCGGATTTTATAGAGCATCTAAGGCATAGATACGGATTTAAAGTTGGAAATTGTGGAAATAGTGCACAATATTGGAGTTTGGTATATGCACTTGAAAATGGATATGGAATTCATCATGGCAAATTTCCTAAATATGTACAGAATGAAATTTTAAAGATGTTTAATGATTCTAAGTATAATACCCTTTTTTGTACATCTACAATTATAGAAGGTGTGAATACAAATGCTCAGAATGTTGTTATTATAAATAACAGTATTGGCAAGCGTACTATGTCTGCTTTTGCAATAAAAAATATAAAGGGCCGTGCAGGGAGATATTATCACAATTACATAGGTCGAGTTTTCTATACTGATAAAAAACAAAAAGAAATCGAAAATGAAAATCAAATTCAATTAAATTTTCCAACATTTGATTCAAAACCAATATTAAATGTAGATTTGGATAACGCTGATATCAATGATTTATTTGATTCTAATAAGGTTTTCAAAAATAAGTGCGATAAACAATTTGACCGTGAGCTGCTGCCGGATAATGTTTATGAAAAAAATCGCTTGTATGCAAGAGATGTTCAGGAGAGATATTTAAAACATTTGTTGTCAGATAATGTTTTTAGTAAGTTTGTTAAATTGATAGGGCATACCGGTAACATTAAGCTATTTCTTGAAAATAAAATGATGAATAAAATTCTGGAAACAGCAGAGGCTGCAGAAATAATCAGCGGAAACAAGGTGAAAATATACTGTGCAGTTGTTAATAAATATAGCATAGAGAATACTCGTGGTGTATTAAAATATCATATTGAAAAACATATAGAAACCGAAGAGAAAAAAGGAAATGATCCTCTCGTTACTATTGATAGAGCGTATATTAACGCCTTTGATCAAATACGTAATATTGTTGAATATGAAATTCCTAAATTGCTGTGCCTATTTGAAGCTTTGTATGCATGCGCCGCTAGTAAAAAGGGTTATGATACGTCTGATTTTAATTTGTCTGCAATAATCAGATTCTATGAATTGGGGGTGACGACTGAGTTTGGACTGTCACTTGTCGAGTTTGGGTTTCCTATAGATACAATTAAGGCAATTGAACGTAATTTTTCTCAACTCTCCAGTTTATCGACTAAAGAAGCAATTGCTTATTTGAGAAAAGAAAATAACTCTAAAAAAGTATTAAGCATTCTTGACTCATTTGAACTTTCGCTGTTTAGAAATGCTATTAAATCATTTGAAAAACAATATTAAGTTTTAGTGAAGTGATTATTTTATGGCTGTTTAAAAATTAATTTAAAGAAGGATTTAATATGGATAAAAAAGTTGAAGGATATTGGTCAATAGCGGCACAGAAACATTTAAAAGGTTTTACAACGGATAGTGTTGGACTTGATGAATATGATAATATCGATTTAGCTGGAAAGGCAGGGAGATTTATAGGTGCTATTCGTGGAAATAGTAACATAACCAGTATTAGAAAAATTGAAAAGATTGGTAATACTGTGGGCATTAAACCAAAGGAATTGCATAAAATTATTTTGCCGCAAATTGAAAAAGTTACAGAAGGAAAAATTGAGCTTTTAAGAGATTCAACTGGTGATATTACAGGAATTGCAGAATATGTATTTACTAACGAGGAGGTTATTTCACTTACAGGAGAAGTCTTTGAAAGTCTTAGTCCTTCAAATATTGAATATGCCGCTATCGAAACGCTTGATTATACGAAAAGGGTACCTTATTTAATGAGTTAGATATATGATGTATTGAATAAATCTGGATATAAAGATGATGAGATTGAAGCTGCAGTATCGTTACAAGAACAATTTAAATTAATTCAAAAACTAGATAAATTAAATAAAGCAGATCCCATAGTGAGTAATGAATATATTTGGGGAATTAATCATGAGAAAATAGCTTATGCATTAGGGCGGATTTCTATAAATGAAAAGCAGAGCATAAAGCAAATGATAGAAGATGTGCAAACATATCAAGGAATACCAACTGAAGATATGAGGCATATGCAACAACAGTTATACCAATTAGCAATAAAGATTGGCATGCTTAATCCTGTTAGAATTGTATCAAATAGAGGTCTGGAAAAAGATTTTGTTTTTTGCTCTAATATATTGCAACCATTTACGCAAAATGATGATATTATGGATGATGTTAAAGTTTTATTGGCTTCTATACGTTTTGGTGAGAAATACACGGAATACTCTACTATCCAACATCCTTCAAAATTTTTACGTGCATTATTAAATAACGATACAGTAGGACCACATAGTGCAAATTTAACAGATTATATTCTTCTTGAAAAAAAGGGAATTGTAACAGTTGTAGAGGATAGTAAAACTAGATGGGGATGTTACGGTCCGTATACTCGTAGTGGACCATGTTTGAAACTAATTAAAAAAGATGTTGCTCAAAAAGCATTGGAGATTATAGAAAATGCAGATTATGTTTATAATGATAGTAATGATCAAATAACTGCAGATTGTTTTGGTGACACAGGAAACTATATGAATGCTGAAGAGATTCGTGTTAGATTAGCAGATACGCCTACGGGAGTAAATGAAGCGCAAGAATTACTAAATATGGCATTGCGTGACGAAACTATTTGAGGGAGAATACTATGAGAAAAGAGGATATTAATACTGAAAATCAGCAAGCGTGTGGTTTAAACGCTAATGAAAATTCATCCAAGGGTATAAACAGCATATCAAAAGGAACAGAGCTTGAATATAGGATTAAGAGATTGCTATTTTATATGGGATACTATTCTCAGACAAATATAGTTTTTAAGACTTCAACGTATCTACCAAGTGATGTTATTACAGATTTGGATGTTTATGGATATAGTTTTTTGCCGGATTTTGCACACATAATAAAATGGGTTGATTGTAAATCAGGTGGTACTAATATACTTCAACATATTGGATGGATAAACGGAATAAAGTCTCAAATAGCTGCTGATGAGGTTGTTTTCATTAAACAAGGTATTCGTAAAAATATTAATGAATATGCACGTTCTTTGGGTATCAAGATTTTTGATTTAAAATGCTTGGAGCAGATGGAACAGAACTATGGTATTAATAGGAATGATTGGAGCGGAAGCTATGATATTTACACTCAATCAAAAATGCTACATGATTTTTCAAAAATCTCGATTCCTGATACACAGCGGTATAAAAATATATCAAATTTCATAACTAGTTCTTACTGGTCGTTAGATAATTATTCAAAAATAAAAAAGTGTATAACTGGGATAAAACAAATGTCAACAGTAGTTTTGCTTCCGTTAGATCAAGAACAAATTACTGCAATTAGATGGGCTATATATACTTTGATTTCTTTGTTTTATTTAGCAACTTTGGAGCTTTGTGGAGATTTGTATTATTTTTCTGATGCCGATAAATTATCTGCTATTACCGAGGGGATAGTTTCAGGTACGATACCGGTAGCCAAAAAGCAGGAGATTGTTAATATAAGCTATAAAATAGCATCAGAAGCAATTAAACAATATATTCCAGATTTTAATGATTCAACATTAAATAGAATTGATCCAACGCTTCCTCCCCCATATTATAAAGCATATTGCGACTTAATTAATAGAATTACTCACAATCCGTCAAGTTGGACAGAGGGGTTACGTTTTTTGGATTATTATTTAATGGAATTTGATCTTAAAAACAAAACTAAACCAAACGATTTTTTTGATGAGCATTGTTTAAAACCGACAGATGTAGAGATGGCACTAAAAACAATGTTGCATTTTATTACTAGTGTAACTGGAGTATCTAAAGATTTATTTGGATTACTACGCTAAACTAGCACAAATGTTATATAACGAAGAGAAAGAACAATACCAATAAACTAATTGTATAGTTAAATCACGTGAGATAATGCCAGTTAAATGTGGTGCACCTTTTAGTGCACTTAATAGGTAAAAACGCGCTAAAAATTACTTAAGATAAATTAATGACTTTCGCAAAAAGCACGATTTTACGTCGTTTGACAAGAGTAGACATTTGTATAAATTGGATAAAATAACCACTCCAAAACCGCGTGTCGTTGGTTTTTGTTAGAGAACCCACAACAAATCGATTGATAAAATATGATACACCAGACTTGATTGCAGAAAAAAGTTACCAAGGCTGGTGTTTGGGGCTATCATGTTTTGAAAATGATAATTTATTTAAAGCGGTAGTATTATCTTATAATGCCACACACATGAATTGGCAATTGAACATAAAACAAATTATTGAAAAAGATTAACTATTAAATGATAAAAGCTCTGCAGTATTTTCGCAGAGCTTTTGGTGATTAACCCCCAAAATTACTGAGGAAACTTAAATTACGCAAACAGCTCCCCGGCAGTATCCTTATAATACTCCGCCTGAGCAGTCCACAATTCCTTGTAAACGCCGCCATTGCCAAGCAGTTCATCGTGTGAGCCACGCTCGGCGATTCGTCCGTTATCCATAACGGTTATCTCATCGCAGAAACGGCAGCTTGACAG
>CAKVCR010000137.1 GCA_934725835.1 uncultured Odoribacter sp. | reverse complement strand
AGAACAATCGGCCGCTGGAAAACGTAGTGGTTGAAAAGATTATTATTGAATAGACAAGGTAACCGGACTTAGAGACCGGTTATCTTTTTTATTTCGTTTAATTTATTCAGAGCTTCCAAAGGAGTAAGGCTATTGATATCCAACCCTGCAATTTCTTCGCGAATTTGAGCTAAAACGGGGTCGTCCAATTGAAAAAAACTGAGCTGCAGACCTTCGCGGGCTTCTGCTATATGTTCAACATTTTTATGTAGATGATTGTTTTTGTCTTTGCTGTCTTCCAATTGTTTTAATATTGTATCAGCTCGTTTGACGACAGATTGAGGTAGCCCTGCCATTTTGGCTACTTGTATACCAAACGAGTGGTTTGACCCCCCTTTTACCAGTTTACGCAAAAAAATTACTTTATTGCCAATCTCCTTGACCGATACATTGTAGTTTTTGATTTTTTTAAATGATCGCTCCATTTCGTTCAATTCATGGTAGTGTGTGGCAAATAGTGTTTTGGCATGATATTTCGGATGTTCATGCAGGTATTCTACAATTGCCCAAGCGATGGAAATTCCGTCGTAGGTTGAAGTCCCGCGTCCCAGTTCATCGAATAATACCAGACAACGGTCTGATATGTTGTTTAGAATATTGGCTGCTTCGTTCATTTCCACCATGAATGTTGATTCCCCTTGTGAGATATTGTCGGATGCTCCGACGCGTGTAAATATTCTGTCTACATATCCGATATTGGCAGATTCTGCGGGAACAAAACAACCGGCTTGAGCCATGATGACGATGAGGGCTGTCTGGCGCAGAAGGGCTGATTTACCGGCCATGTTGGGACCGGTGATAATGATAATTTGTTGTTTTTCTTTGTCAAGAAATACATTGTTGGAAATGTATTCTTCGCCTGGAGGTAATTGTTTCTCAATAACCGGATGGCGTCCCTCTCGGATGTCAATAACATCTGAATCGTCAACATGAGGGCGGTGGTAATTATTAGCTTCAGATACTTTGGCAAAAGATATCAAGGTGTCGATGGCTGACAGAATCTTGGCGTTTGCCTGAAGAGGTCGTATATATTCTGCAGCTTCTGTTAGTAGAGCATTATACAGTTCTGTTTCAATGGCAAGGATTCTGTCCTCAGCTCCCAATATTTTGTCCTCATATTCCTTTAGTTCTGGAGTAATATAACGTTCGCCGTTAACAAGCGTTTGTTTGCGAATCCAGGTAGACGGAGCTTTGTCTTTATGGGTTTTGGTAACCTCTATATAATATCCGAATACATTGTTGAATCCTATTTTTAGTGAAGGTATTCCGGTTGCTTCGCTTTCTCTTTGTTGGATTTCCAGCAGTTTTTCTTTTCCATGACAGGAAATATTTCGTAATTCATCCAATTCTGTATTTACACCTTCTGCGATAACATTTCCTTTTGCTACTTGTTGTGGTGCATTCTCTTGCAGTTGACGATTGATTTTTTCATATAAAAGCAAACATGGATCAAGTTTGTCAGCAAGTTCTTGTAGTATTTGAACATCTGATTGCATACATATCCTCTTTAAAGTGGGAATGTTTGCCAGTGCATTTTTTAATTGATTCATTTCCCGCGGAGAAATTCGTCCTACTCCGATTTTTGAGGCGAGGCGTTCTAGATCGCCGATATGTTCCAATGATTCTTCGGCTTCTATGCGCTCTTCCTCGTGGTGAATGAAATAGTCTACAATGCTTAAACGACGATTGATTTCTTCCGGTGATTTCAGCGGCATACTAATCCAACGTCGAAGAGTTCTGCTCCCCATGGGGGTTGTGGTCTTGTCCAGAATATCCACTAGCGAGCAGCCTCCTTCGTATGAGGAATTGAGTAATTCCAAATTGCGCAAGGTGAACCGATCCAACAATACATGGTGTGATTCGTCAATCCGAGAAATGGTAGTCAGATGCGAAATCATGTCATGTTTTGTCATTTCAAGATAGTGTAGTATAGCACCGGAAGCTGAAATAGCATTACTCATGCGTTCAATGCCAAAACCTTTAAGCGAGTTGACTTCAAAATGTTTTATCAACCGTTCTGTGGCAGAATTCTTGTCAAAAAACCATTCTTCAATAGGATAAATATAGAGTTTATTACCAAAAAACTCATGGAATTTTGCCTCTTGCCCTTTGGGATAAATCACTTCTTTAGGCTGGAAACTGTTTAACAGTTTGTCAATAGTGGCATGATTACCTTCAGTTGTTAGAAATTCGCCGGTAGATAAATCTAAAAGAGCCAAGCCTATATCTGCCTTGTTGAAAAAAACCGATGCGAGGAAAATATTACATTTGGTATCAGAAGAGTATTCATTATATGAAACACCCGGTGTTACTAGTTCGATGACACCCCGTTTTACTAAAAACTTTGTTTTTTTCGGGTCCTCTAATTGTTCGCAGATGGCAACTCGCTGTCCGGCTCTTACTAGTTTTGGTAGATAATTATCAATGGCATGGAAAGGGAAGCCTGCCAATTCTACGCTTCCAGGCGTGCCGGATGAGCGTTTGGTCAGAGTAATTCCCAATATACGCGAGGTGGTAATGGCATCTTCTCCAAAAGTTTCATAGAAATCACCCATCCGGTAAAGCAACAGAGCGTCAGGATATTTTGCCTTCATCGCGTAATACTGTTTCATTAACGGAGTCTCGCCACCATCTTTCTTTGCCATAAACTCTTGTGTTTATATTGTTTTTAAATAGAGATTTCAAAGATAAATATTTTTGTCAAGAAAAGTTTAAAACCTCATGAACATTGTGTAATTTTGTCCCCATAAATATGGGAAATTGGTTGGAACGAAAATAAAAATACAAATCATGGAGCAGTTAGCAGAAACTTTAGCGGTGTATAATGGGACAAATTTGGATGAACGTATACAATTTGATTTGGATAGCATTGTCGAAAGGGAAGCCAAACAAGCATATGGTGTTGGTGGTTTGGAGCTTTGTGCATCCTGTATGGATTACACGACTTTAAAATTGACAGATACGGAAGCATCTGTACGGACTTTTGTTGTAGAGATGTTGAAAAAGTTGAAGAAATACGAACTCAATTCGGTCGCTGCCGTATGTGTCTATCCGCAGTTTGCTGCGATTGTGCGTGATGAATTAAGTTCTACCAATATAAAGACAGCTGTCGTTGCCGGTAACTTTCCTACTTCTCAGAGTTTTCTAGAAATTAAGCTTGCAGAGATAAGAATGGCAGTAGAATCAGGTGCGCAGGAAGTGGATGTTGTTATTTCGGTCGGAGATATGCTGGCAAAGAATTATGAGAAAGTGTATCATGATTTGAAGGCTAAACGTGAGGCCTGTAAAGATGTGCTGATGAAAGTGATTTTGGAAACTGGCGAGTTGAAGGATTATGAAATGATATTTAATGCATCATTGATAGCAGCTTATGCCGGTGCTGATTTTATCAAGACTTCTACAGGTAAAGTACCTGTAAATGCGACGCCTGAATCTGTATATGTTATGTGTGAAGCAATTCGGCAGTTTTATGCTCAAACTGGTAAAAAGGTGGGGTTGAAAGTTGCCGGTGGTATATCAAAGGCACAGAATGCAATCCGTTATCTGACAATTGTCAATCACATGTTGGGGCAGGAATGGTTAAATCCTTCTCTTTTCCGTATAGGAGCTTCACAGTTGATGGAGGACGTTGTGAAAGAGATTAAAGCTTTGCAAGGATAAAATATAGGGGTGAAAACCGATAACGATGCTTCCCACAGTTTTAGCCTGTGGGAAGTTTTTTTTGAATCATTAAGCTAAACCGTTTTCGATTTCGAGTTTATCTTCATCAATGTCTTCCTCTTCATCATATATCTGTAGTAATGATTCGGCTTTGAAATTGCGTTGTGTAATACTATGTGCCATTGTGAGCAACAAAGAGGGTAGCAGTATCAAATTGGCAAGCATGGCGCCAAAGAGAGTGATACTTGTAAGTAGTCCGAGCGCAAAGGTCCCGCCAAAACTTGATAGGCAAAAGATGCCAAAACCGAAAAATAGAATGATGGAAGTATATATCATGCTTTGCCCAGTCTCTTTTAGAGCGCGAACGACAGAATGGGCCATGTCCCAGCCCGTAGTTTGGAGTTCCTGCCGGTATTTGGCAAGATAGTGGATGGTGTTGTCAACAGAGATACCGAAGGCTACGCTGAATACTAATATGGTGGAAGCTTTGATTGGTATACCGGCATATCCCATGATAGCTGCTGTGATAATTTGTGGAATAACATTAGGAACTAATGCAATAAGTACCATTCGTTTACTTTTGAACATCCAAGCCATAAAGCTTGCGATTAGAATAATGGCAAGCGCAAGTGAGGAGAAGAGATTGGAAATCAAATATTGATTTCCTTTAAAAAAGATGATACTTGAACCCGTCACTGTCACATCATATTTGTCTGAAGGAAAAATTTTTTCAATGGTTTTGTAGAGAGAGTCCTCTTTGGCGGCCATTTTCTTGGTTCCGATATCTTTGACGCGAAAACTTAGGCGAGCCTTTTGCATGGCTGTATCTACAAACGATTTGGCCATATCAGCTGTACCTTCCGTAGATTCGGCCACGTATTTCATAATGAAGTTTTTTGTCATGTTGGTTGGTAGCTTGTAGTAGGATGCTTTACCATTGTAATATGCCTGATTGGCAAATTTGGCAGCTTCTACTATAGAGAGGGCTTTTGAAAGATCCGGATCTGAAGATAGTTCTTTATCTAGGCGGTCAAGTTTCTCCAGATTGTTTAGTTGGAAAACGCGGTTGGGTTTACCGAAATCAATTGTGATTTCAAGAGGCATCAGACCGTCAAAATTCTCTTCAAAGAATGCTAAATCCTGTCGGATAGGGTCTGTTTCCTTTAGGTCGTCGACCATATATCCTGTCGTTTTCATTAGCGTGATACCTATAAATCCAACGATGACCAATGCTGCTGCAATGTAATATACTGTATGTCTCCGATTGGTGACGATATATATCAGCTTATCAATCACTTTATTGATAAATTGATTATTAAGATGTTTTGTCTGTTTGGTCTCCGGGGCAGGAAGAAAACTGAATATCGTCGGAATTAGAATCAAGCAGATGAAAAATACACACGCAATGCTAAGGAAAGCCACCCAACCGAAATCAACAAGTATCTGGCTAGAGGTGATGGTGAAGGTGGCGAAACCGGCAGCGGTAGTCAAGTTTGACAATAACGATGCATTCCCCACTTTTTGTACCATGCGCTGTAGTGCCTTGATTTTGTTCCCGTGACGCATATATTCGGCATGGTATTTATTAATCATATAGACACAGTTGGGGATGCCGATAACAATTAGCAATGGTGGAAGCATGGCTGTCAGTAGAGTGATTTTAACTCCGAGAATCGCCATGATTCCTAAAGCCCAAATAACGCTGATACCGATGATGCCGACGCTGAATCCGACAATGCGGAATGAGCGGAAGAAAAGATATAGAATAATGGCTGTAATCAACAATGATAAGGCGATAAACATATACATTTCGCCCTTTATGTTTTCTGCATTAATAACCCGGATATAGGGCATACCGGAGTAATGCATGTGCATAGAATACTTGTCGGTAAATCGGTTGGTAATTTTGAGTATGTCGTCTACCAGTTGCACGCGCTTGGGTGAATTCATTACCTCTGCCGAAACGGTGACCATCATGCCATACGTACAGGTTGCTTTATTGAGCAGTAATCCATCGTAGAAAGGTAGGTTTTCTGCAATAAAAGCTAGACTGTCAAGTTCTGCTTTGTTGTCAATCTGATGAGGAAAAATTGGTCGTACTTCAAATTTGCGCAACTCCGTATTTTTGTGCAGGTTGAAAGTGTGAGTGATGTCCATTAGGGCAGTCACCCCTTGGAGCGTTTTGATGGAATCGCCCATGGCAATCCAATCGTTTAATTTGTTAAGTTCGTAAAAATCAGTATCCTGTACAGCAAACACCATAACATTGCCTTCTTGTCCAAAGGTCTCTCGGAAACGGGTGTAATCCATGTATGCACTGTCTGTTTTAGGTAGTAAATCAGCGCTTTCATACGACATTTGAATCTTCCGTGCCTGAAAGCCCATAAAGGCAGTGCACAGCAGGACAGCAATGATAAAAGCTATCCTATAACGTAATATAACCCCTGCAGTCTTAGTCCACATTGTATTTAAATTTTCGAAATTACAAAGTTAGAAAGAATCCGTTTAAGGTGTCTGGATTTTAGGATTGTTTTTGTGTCTTTTTTTATCTCGATTCGTTTTTTTATTGAAATTATCTTCCATCGCCTTGGTTAAATTTATTCCAGTTTGATTGGCAAGACAGGTGAGCACCCACAGAACATCAGCCATTTCATCAGCCAGATTTTCATTTTCTCCCTCTTTAAAGGATTGTTCCCCATACTTTCGAGCCATGACACGAGCCAATTCGCCCACTTCTTCCATTAATATTGCAGTGTTGGTCAGTTCGTTAAAGTAGCGTACGCCATATTCTTTGATCCATTGGTCCACGCGGGTTTGTAATTCTTGCAGTTCCATGATATACGCTTTATAGGGCTTAAATTCGATTTTTGGAATCAATGATGATAGTGACCGGGCCGTCATTGATAAGTTCTACCTTCATATCTGCACCGAACACTCCGGTTTGTACTTTCTTGCCAAGAGTAGTTGAAAGAGTTTTTACAAATTGTTCGTATAGCGGAACAGAGATATCCGGTTTGGCGGCATCTATATATGAGGGGCGATTGCCTTTTTTTGTGCGCGCCATAAGAGTAAATTGACTGACAGCCAGAATGTCACCTTCAATCTCAAGAATAGAGCGGTTCATTACACCTTCGTTATCATCGAAAATGCGGAGGTAACAGATTTTTGTAGAGAGCCATTCGATATCTTCATTTGTATCGTCGGCTTGTATTCCCACCAAAACCATCATACCCTTCTGTATGGAAGAATGCAGCTGGTTGTCAATGGTTACGCTTGCACGTAGAACACGCTGTATTACAACTTTCATGATATAGACAAACAATTTTAAGAATTTGGATATGTGAATACAAAAATAATAAAACTCGCCCACATACGGATAACTTTTAAGGAAATAGTACAAAGTGTTTGAGAACTATAGAAATATGTAGCTTTGTTCCAGATTCTTCCATTTGTGGTTTTTGACCGTTTTTGAGGGAGTTAGGAAAACAAATCGCTACTTATCCGTTGCCTTTTCCGGGTTGAAAAAGAGGGTTGGAAATAGCTTCCATTTCTACTTTTTCTTATCCTGTTTATCACTGCATGGAACGATGTTTCTTGCTATGTCTATAATGCAAACTTAGTCATATTTTTCCGTATTAGAAAAAAAGACAGGGTTTGTTTGTTAGGCGAAGGACCTTATTCTCCGTTCCGCTATATTTTTCATACCATTCATTTGCTCGCTATATAATAATTTTGCAAACAAAGGAATTAGTTATGAATCAAGCAAATGTAAAGGTATCGTTCTACCTTAAAAAGAGCGAGGCGGATGTTGACGGAAACTGCCCTATAATGGCTAAGTTAAGTGTCGGGAAATACTCGGAAGCGGCATTCAGTGTGAAAATGAGAGTGTCACAGTCGCGCTGGACTTCCGGACGTGCATCAGGCAAGAGTGTGGCAGCAAAGGAAATAAACAACCGTCTAGACGAGATTCGTGCGATGGCTTTAACCCAAATCGGTCATTAGGATTTCTCTGTGTCGTACGGCAAAGAGAAATCCTTTAATTTTTCCCATATAGACAAGAAT
>CAKVCR010000136.1 GCA_934725835.1 uncultured Odoribacter sp. | reverse complement strand
CTATAATGTTTATGAAGGAAAGGTTTGTGAGGCGCCAAGTAAAATAGAATTAGTATCACCTGCGGATACTGTTTATGTGGCTGCCGGTGATGCAATAAGAGCTGTTTTTAGTGTGAAATCTTACAATCCTAAAAGTCAGCAATATGAACCATGTCAAGGTGCTTTGGTAGCTTTTGAAGCAGAAAACGGGTTGAACCATACTGTTCAGGTGTCTGATGCCAAAGGTGAAGTTTCTGTTTTATGGACTCTTGAAAATGTAGATATTCCTAAATTATTGCAGGCTGGAATTGTGGGTCAGAATAGTTCTTATGTTGATAAAGTTTCCTTGTATGCAATTAAGCAAAAGGAGATGAAACCCGCAGAAGTGATTGATTTAGGTTTGAGTGTGAAATGGGCAAGTTGCAATTTAGGAGCCAGTACACCAGAAGAATTTGGTGCGGCTTATGCCTGGGGAGAACTTGTAGAGAAAGCAGAATATACTTGGGATAGTTATTCATTTTGGAATGATTTGGATGGAGATGGTGAAATTACATGGGATGAGCTGGAAAATATAGGAAATATTGAAGATACAAAGTATGATGTAGCAAAAGCAAAATTAGGAGGGAATTGGCGTATGCCAACTTCTGCGGAGTTTGATGAGTTGTTAAAGAAATGTCGTTGGGAATGGGTAAATCAAAATGGAGTGACAGGGCGTAAAGTGACAGGACCCAATGGTAATAGTATCTTTTTCCCTGCTACCGGTCAATATACTGATGAAGGTTTAAAATTAAGAGGAGCTCAAGGTTTTTATTGGTCGGGGACATTGACAACAGTCTTTAATAATCACAATAAGGCAGACCGTCTCTATTTCTGCGCCTCATTCTGTCGTTGGCAAGATGATTACCGTTGTATTGGCGGTTTTATACGACCTGTATGTAAATAATTTTTCGTAATACTAATTTAATACAATTTAATTATGGATGTAGAAAAACAATTTATGAAGTCTTGTGTCTGTTTTAAACATGGATTTCAGAAAGGAATGTTGAGATTTCTTTCACTTTTGGTTTGTTTTTTGGCTTTAAACTTGAATTTAAGTGCTACCGTTTGTGCTCAAATGCCTTTGTTGAATATTGAGTTGAAAGATGCTTCTTTTGAATCTTTGATTTCATCGATAAAGAAACAATGTGAAGTGGGCTTTATTTATGATTATGACGAAGTTAGAGAAATTAAAGGAATAACAATTTCTGCTCGTAATGAAAGTTTGGAAAGTGTATTGGAGAGGGCTTTGGATAAAACAGGTTTCTTTGCAATAGTAGAAAAAAATACGATTATTTTAAAAAAGAGCTTTGGAGAGCAAAATAACAAGCAATTAAAACCTATCAGGGGTAAAGTAATTACTCGGCAGAAAGAAGTTTTGCCAGGGGTTACTGTTATGATAAAAGGAACAACGATAGGTACAGTAACAAATGAAAAAGGAGAGTTTCAATTGTCTGTCCCAGATCCAATAGGTAAAGTGTTATCTTTTTCTTTTATTGGAATGGCAACTTTGGAGCTCAAGATTAAAAACGAAGAGGCTTTAAATGTTGTTATGGAAGAAGTTGCTGCGGAGATTGAGGAAGCTGTTGTAACGGGTATTTATAGTCGTAAAAAGGAGAGCTTTACAGGGTCTGCTCAAACTTATACAAACAAAGAATTAAAAATGACAGGAACACTGAATGTGTTACAAAGTTTGAAAACTTTGGATCCGTCTTTTGTCATTGTAGAAAATGATTTGTATGGCTCTGACCCTAATAAAATGCCGGAAATCAATATTAATGGTCAAAGTTCTATTAAAGCATTGCACTCAGAATACGATAAGGATCCTAATGCACCACTATTTATTCTTGACGGATTTGAAACTACATTGGAGGTAATCAATGATTTAAGCATGGACCGTGTGCAGAGTATTACTTTGTTGAAAGATGCTGCTTCAACAGCAATCTATGGAGCAAAAGCTGCAAATGGTGTTGTCGTTGTTGAAACAAAAGCTCCTGCTGCAGGAAAATTGAAAGTGAACTATAATGGGAATTTTCAAATTGCATGGGCAGATTTGTCAGACTATAATTTAATGAACGCTGCAGAGAAATTGGAATTTGAAAAATTATCTGGTTATTACGGAACTTACGATAAGGAGGGATTCTTTGCTGATGAAATGATGGAGCAAAAATATTATAGTCGTTTGTCTGAAGTGTTGAAAGGAGTGGATGCTTATTGGATGAGCGAGCCGCTGAGA
The DNA here is from genome assembly GCA_934725835.1 of uncultured Odoribacter sp. Lineage (GTDB taxonomy): Bacteria > Bacteroidota > Bacteroidia > Bacteroidales > Marinifilaceae > Odoribacter. Next base: position 5,515 of record CAKVCR010000136.1, on the reverse strand, counting down.
GTAGCCTTTACACATGGTCATACCTTATTTATTGAAGGGGGAGACAATGTTTTCCGCTATGGTATCGGTCTTTCGTACAGAAATACAGCAGGAGTCATGAAAGGCTCAAATAGAGATGCTTTAAATGGTAATATTCGAATGACTTATAGATATAAGAATTTATCGTTTACTAATTTATTGAATATTGATAATGGAAACGCAATTTCGGAAAATGCTAATTTTGCAGATTTCTCTAGAGCAAATCCCTATTATAGAAAGAGAAATGAATATGGACAAGTGACTAAAGTCCTGGAGTATTTCCCGACATTGGGAGATGAGTATGAGAAAGTTTATAATCCACTTTACGATATGCAGCAAAATAGCCTAGGACGTACGAAAAATTTTTCTTTTAGGAACAATTTTAGTATGGAGTGGAGAATTAAATCAATGTTTACTTTACGAGGACGTTTTAGTGTTACAAAATCTATATCGAAAAGTTTGAGTTTCAGATCTCCGAATTTAACGGCATTCTCAGAAAGCAAGTTGACGGAGCGTGGAAGTTATTCTGAAAATAATTCTGAAAATATAACATATGATGGGGATATTACCTTGAGCTTTGGAAAATTATTTGCTGAAAAGCATTTGTTGAATGCTCTTTTAGGAATGAATGCCCGATCAAAATCTTCAAATTCATCAGGATATAGAGTAAGAGGTTTTTTGACAGACCGTTTTGATAATCCGGCTTTTTCAGATGGTTATCCGGAAGGAAGTAAACCATCTTATGGAGAATCTGAGGTTAGATCTGCCAGCTATTATTTTAATGGAGGTTATGCATATGATAACCGCTATTTGTTGGATTTCAACTTTCGAATGGATGGGGCCTCTGTTTTTGGAATAAATAATCTGTTTACAAAAACTTGGGCAGTCGGTGTTGCCTGGAATGTGCATAATGAGAAGTTTTTTAGGCAAAGCGATATGCTTTCTTATTTGAAACTCCGTTTTTCTATAGGTAATCCAGGAAATCAAAATATGGATGCAAAAATGGCCAATAATGCATATAAGTATGTAACATCTTATCCTAATATGTTTGGATTGGCTGCAATGGTTGATACTTGGGGTAATAAAAATTTGGATTGGCAGAAGACTGTGAATACGAATTATGGTGTTGATATGGAACTTTTTAAACGTTATTTTAAGGTGACTTTAGAGTATTATCAGAAGAAGAGTGATCCTCAGGTTATTGCTATTGATCTACCGCCTTCTACTGGTTCTGGTTCAATGCCTTCCAATTTAGGAGGTTTGAAATCTTACGGTGTAACGATGAATTTAAACGTATTTTTGATGCGTAAAGAAGATATGAGGTGGTCTATCAATGCGAATTTGCGTCATGCTATGTCTAAGTATTATAATATTGGTGATGCTTTGGCGAAGTATTCTAATTCAGAAGGAAATGTTAGTAATAAATTGATGCGTTTTTACGATGGAGCCAGTACAACAGACCTGTATGCGGTTCGTTCTGTGGGAATTGATCCTGCAACAGGAAGGGAGGAATTCAGAAAAAAGGATGGATCTCTGACATATATTTATGATACCAATGATCAGGTGAAAGTGGGAAATTCAACTCCGATAGTCGAGGGTATTATAGGAACGGCATTTTATTACAAAGGCTTGTCTTGCAATATAAATTTCAGATATCGGAATGGAGGACAAATATTCTTGCAGACATTGTATGATAAGGTTGAAAATATAGGCGAAAAGGATCTTCGGCAGAATCAAGATAAGCGCGCTTTGTATGGTAGATGGAAAAAACCTGGGGATAATGCAAAGTTTAAAGCAATTTCTCTAACTGAAAAAACTCCGATATCTTCTCGTTTTGTTGCTGATGAAAATACTTTCAGTTGTGAATCAATAACTGTAAATTATGAATCACAGGCTAAATGGTTAAAATATGCAGGAATTACTTCTTTAACTTTGAGTGCTTCTACTTCCGATATATTTAGAATTTCTTCGGTGAAAAATGAAAGGGGATTAAATTATCCATTTCAGCGTAGTGTAAACTTTTCTGTAGGTATTCGTTTTTAATTAATAATTGGCAATTATGAAAAAATGTATTTATATTCTTCTAGTACTAGTAGTTTCATTGGCATCCTGTGAATCTTGGCTAGAGGTGAAAATGAAAGATAAGATTCTTGAAAATGTTCTTTTTGAGAATATTGAAGGATATACGACTGCTTTAAATGGAATTTATGCAGAGTTGAATTCTTCAGAAATATATGGGCGTAATCTGTCTGTAGGTGCTATAGATGTTATGGCGCAGTATTATGATGTGCTATCTGCTAAAAATCACAGTATGCAGGTATTCGGTAAATATGATTTTGGGCAAAGCACGTATAAAGAGATGTTTTCTGCAGTATGGACAAAAATGTATAATTTGTTGGCTAATGTAAATTTGCTAATAGAAAATTGTAATAAAACGGATATTCCGCTAACAGGTAAAATAAAAGATTTGATTACCGGTGAGGCGTATGCTTTGCGGGCGATGTTGCATTTCGACCTATTGCGTTTATACGGACCTTGTTATAATGAAAGTAGTAAAGAAACAAAGGTAATGCCTTATATGGATGCTTCTGATAGAGCGATACGACCGATGTTAAGTGCAGAAGTTGTCTTGGATAGAGTGATAGCTGATTTCAAGATGGCATTGTCTCTTTTGGAGAATGTTGACCCAGTAATTGAAGAAGGACCTAAAAATGAAACTTCTTTGGAAGATGCGAATAATGAGTGGAATTACAGACAATATCGTTTGAACTATTATGCTGTTAAAGCCTTGTTAGCACGAGCTTATCTGTGGGGAGGACAAAAAGAGCTGGCAAGCAAGGAAGCTTTGGATGTGGTGAAGGTGAATAAAGACCCTTGGTTTCCGTTTACCTCTAAAGGAGAAGTCACAAGTGAGAAATCTCCTAATAGAATTTTTTCCACAGAAGTTCTTTTCGGCTTATATAATAATTCCCGTAAAGATATGTACACTAGCCTTTTTGCTAAAGAATTAGGTTCTGCTACGCGTTTGACTTTTTTTTGTGATTATTTGCAAGGACGTTTGCAGGCTTTTTATGGAGATGAAAATGATTTGCGTTACCATTCTTGGAAAAGTGAAATGGTAGATACAGTACAGGTATTGTATTCGGCTCAATTCCAGCCTAATAATGATCCTAAAAATCAATATATGATACCATTGGTAAGGATGACTGAAATGTATTTATTGTTGGCAGAATGTGCCGATAATGATAGCGATGCACAGGATTACATAAATAAAATTCGTTTCGTAAGAAACGCTTTGAATGTGACAGTAGAAGAAGGAAATAGAAATGAGTGTATAGCCAAGGAGTTTGCAAGGGAAATGATGGGATGTGGTCAGTTGTACTTATTCTACAAGCGTAAAGCAATGACTTCAATCCCTGATGGTCATTCTGAAAATGCTCAAATAAGTATGCCGCTTGTGAATTATGTTTGGGTGATTCCTGATTCGGAAATTGAAGCTCGTCCTAATAATTTTTAATTTTTTAGATTATGAAGAAGATAAGTATACTAATAGCACTGTTGCCATTTATTTGTACAATGGTTGGATGTGAGCAAGAATTAATGAGTTTTGAAGAAGAAAGTTCTATATATTTTGACGTTCGCTATGGAAATGAGTGGAGAGATAGCTCTTTTTGGGAGCGTCATTATTACACACCTTTGAATTTTATTGACAAATTGGGAGATACGGTAGACATAATTTTGCCTGTTGCTATTGCCGGTCCTGTTGTTGATTATCCTCGCCCTTTTAAAGTTGAAGTAGTTAGGGATAGCTCTACTGCACAAGAAGGTGTAGACTTTGATTTTAAACAGGATTGGATGTTAGGCGCTGGTCAAGCAGTTGGTTATGTGAAACTGCAAGTATATCGGCATGATTATTTGGAGGATACATTGCGTACTGTAGTGCTGAAAGTTCAAGATAATGAGTATTTTAATACCCGTTTAAATTTTGATCAAGATTTGTCTGGAAGAGATAAATTGTTAGATGAGAATAAAAAATATAATCCAGACCCTCGTTTTCATACTGTGGAGATGTCATTAAGTGTGAAAAAACCCGAAGATTGGTGGGGAGTTGATGCTCCTGAATACCCGACGGAATTTGACGTTTTTGGAGCTTTTACTTCAAGAAAATATTTATTAATGCTAAAGGTTTTGAATTTTACAGAAGAGCAATTTTGTAAGTTGATTAAATCTAAAGACCAGGCACGTGTTGCAGGAGAAAAATTCGCAGAGTATTTGACAGTACAATTTGAAAATGGAGTTCCTGAATTGGAAAAAGACGGGCGTTTAATGTGGGTGCAGGCTGTAAAAAAATGGAAAGCTTATCAATATGAGTGGTAAATTATAATTTGAAAGATTATGAAAAAGATATTTTATATTTTCACATTGCTACTCTCCTTGGTTTCCTGTTTTGATGACAAGGGGAATTATGATTATAATCCAATTAATGAATGGGTTATTAATGGTTTTGGAAATAGAGATACGACGTTAAATGTGTTGTATATGGTTGATACTTTGCGAATAAATGCAGGGTTGGAATGTACTTTGGACAAAACGGTATTAGATGAGGATTATACATGGCGTTGGGAGTTAGAGAATAAGCAAGGTCTTAAAAGACAAGTAGTCGCAAATACGAGACAATTAGAATTGCCTATGAATATGACTCCAGGAAGTTACCAACTTCATTTACGGGTTAAAGACAATAAGACTGGAATTGTGCAGTCTGTTAGTGAGCCATTAAATGTTGCTCAAACTTACTCAAAAGGCTTGTTGGTTTTGGGCGACCGGGAAAATGGAGATGTTCAATTGGACATGATAGCAATGATTGAGTCAAGAGGTGATACTGTCATTTTGAAAGATATGTTGAAAGATACAGAAATACCACAAATGAAATATGGTAAGTTCGTATTCCACACAGGAAAAAATAATCAGCCACAGAATATTAGGGTATGGATTATGAGTGAGACAGGTGCCTATTATTTGAATAGCACAACTATGACAGGAGATGCTTCAAATAATTTTAGTAATATGTTTTATACTTCTTTAGATGTACCTGAAGATGCTTTCCCTGTGGAATGTTTTCCAAGAATTTCTATTGGAGGGGAACAAGGCACGACTAATGGTTTTGTGCGTGGCTTCAGGTTGAATGATGGTTCGTTGGTCTTTACAAATAGTTACATAACTGAATTGTATGGTAATCCTATTAATCATTTAATTAACAAAACTGAATTATTAAACCTTTATCCTGGTGTCATGTATGCAGTTAGATACATGAAAGCTATCATGGTGTACGATATGGATAACGAGCGTTTCTTAGGTGCCAATAGGCCTGATGCAGAACTTTATTTGTCTGTTCTTAGAGATATGCCTGGAGATCCATTCCCTTTTGATCAGAAAAGATTAGGAAGAACATTGGTTCATATGGATAATACAAGAAATCCTATAAATGCAGATAGAGGGC
>CAKVCR010000135.1 GCA_934725835.1 uncultured Odoribacter sp. | reverse complement strand
GAGTTGTATATGATTCAATACAAAGAAAAGTGTCGGTTTATGGTGAAACTAATTTGTAGCCGATACCAAAATCATTTTGTATGTATACCTCTGGAGTAGAGGTTAGCTTTTTGTTAAGCAGACAAATGTACCGAGAAATAGATTTTTCTTTGCCTACAGAATGAAAACCCCATAAATTCTTACATATTTCCACATAGGTAACTGTTTCATTGATTCGAAGGCAAAACTGCCAAAAGATGCGACTTTCCATGCTTTTCAATACTTTTGTTTTACCTTTAATGGTGAGATGTCGGGTAGTTTTATTAAATGTGACTAGAGGAGAAATATGGAATATACCATTCTCTTTTTCTGTAATGTTTTTTTGAACTCTGGCAATAGCTTTGTCAATACGGGCTCTAACTTCATCCATACTACACCCTTTTACTAAATAGTCATCTGCACCTTCATAGAGAGCATGATTGTGATTGAGAGAGCTGAGAATAATAATTGGAACTTCTCCTCCATTTTCTCGAATGAGGCGGATTAGCTCATGCCCGTCTTTGCCCGGGAGGTCCATGTCGAGCAATATAAGATCCCATGTTTTACGTTGATAAAGGTTCCATGCTTCATTCCCATCTTTTGCTATTTCAACAGAGAACCCTGCATCTTCCAATATCTCCGAGTAAATCAATGCAGCTGTTGTATTGTCTTCTGCATATAGTATTTTTATTTTTTTGTCCATTTTCTTATTTTAATTGTAAATATACATCCATTTTCGGGAGTACTGTTTATTTTGACGATTCCTTTATGCAATTTAATTACAGAATAGACATAATGTAAACCAAGACCATAACCTACTTTACTTTTACTAGCATCCTTTTCAATTATCCGATAGTATTTATCAAAGATAAATCTTTGTTTTTCTTTGGGTATTCCTGGACCATCATCTATTACTTTAATTACAAGAGCTTTATCTTCTTGAAAGCATTTAATAGAAATAGAGGGGCATTCTTTGCCGTATTTGATGGCATTGTCAAGCAGATTGCGAATAGCACAGATTAGATGAAATTGCGAAGCATAGACAATAGGACTGGGCAATAAATATTGTAAATTAAAATAAATATCTTTGTTATGATTTGCAGTCTGCTCCTCTTGAATCAAAGAGAGAAGTCCTTGCTTTAAATCAAACTCTGTTTTGTCCAATCGAATATTTGTGGACGCAAACAGGGCTTTCATGATTTCCTGTGAACCGGTTTGTAAATGCTCTATTTCCTGAAATATGAATCGGATTTTTTCCATGCCTTTTTCGTCCTCCGGGGATATTGATTTCCTTTGAAGTAATTCTGTTATAGCTTTGATACTATTTAAGGGTGTCTTCCAATCATGGATGATTTTATACATCATATCTTCTTGATGTTTGGATAGTTTTTGCATGAATCTAAAAAGATAAATGATTCCAATCATGAAAAGAATAAATAATAATGTGATGATGCAAATTGTCAATAGGCTGTTCCAATTGTTCTTTAAGAATATCAGAAAAGGAAAACTGTAATATATCTGCAGAGACTCACCGTCAATAAAACCTAATATATAACTTTTTGACGAAATCATATTTGATACATTTACTTGTAGACTTGGAAACCGGTCTATAACATTGTTTAAACTGTCGTTTTTATGAATGACAAAATTGATATGCTTAGAACAAAAAGCGGCATTAGTATGTAATATACTATCCAAGTGTTTAAGCGGAGTTAAATTGTTTATACGTAATTCATACATAGCTCTAAGCATAAGCTCTTCCTGCATTTCTGTTGAATCTGTTTTAATATCATATCGAATCTGATCCCTTAAGATGGTTATGGTTCGAGTGTCAGGATTAAATGTGACGGTGTTAGAGTCGAGAGAGTCATATGAATATAACATATCATAGGGGCGGACATATGAGTCAATACTATGTGCAATGATTGAATCCATCAGTTGCTGCCATTGGAATTTTTCAGATTGGTATATTGATTTTATAGCAAAGAATTGATTTATCCATAGAAGAGTAAAGATTATGATGATAATGCTGATGAAGGGTTGGATGTTGTGCTTTGATGTCATATTAAATTGTAATAATTTTACAATAAATAGCTCTTTTCATGAAGAGAAACTATCTTCATATTTGCATAGTAAAAAATCCATTTTTTTTCAACACAAAAATAATAATTAAAGTCATGAGAAAAAACATAATGATTACTATTTTGATTCTTTTGAGAGTGCTTGTCGGTTCTCATTTGATTTTTGCAGGCAATAAATTCAGCTGTCAATTGGAGCAGCTTGAGGTTTTGTCAGATTCAGAAAACTCTTCAAGTCCCTGTGTTGCTGTGGGCGGATGGTGTTTTAGTTCAGGGGGAACAATAAAAGGATTACACATAATATAAATTTTTGAAGATATGAGGAATTACATTTATTGCGTATTGAGTGTTTGCTTGCAATTTTCGTGTACGGATATTCTAGATATAGAGAGGGATTGTAAAGAGTCTCTGCCTGTTTCGACAGATACTGTGAATGTGGAAACAATAGATTCATTACTAAAGTATGGTATAACAGATCCTGAGGATTTTATAAAACATGGTCAGTGGTTAGTCGTGGGACGTTCTTATGAGGATTATCAAGTGCGTGCAATCAATTTAGAGACAAAGGATAATGTTAGAATGTTGAAATTTGGCGAGGAGAAAGGAGAAGCATTAGGCATTACGGGGATGACAGTTGGAGCACAAGGGATGGTTACTGTCCTTGACTATAGAGGCAGAAAATTGCATGAGTTATTTTCTCCTTTGGCAACTCGGAGTGAGTCAACATGTACAGAATTACAGCTTAATTCGGATGAATATCATCTTTCTGTAATAAAGGGAGAATCGTTTGTGATATCTACAGGAGTCTATGAAAGAGGACGTTATCGTTATTATTCAGAAAATACGAAGTCTGCAAAATATTGTTTATCATATCCTGGTCATCCCAAATATAGCAACTTGTCAGAGAAAGCCAAGAGTATTTTATATGCTAGCTCTGTCCTCCGATTACGACCTGATAATAAATGTTTTGTATGTACAGATATGCATAGTGGTATTATAGAGATATGTAAAGTGGAAAATGATAGCATACAGCGTATTTGTCAGCGTTGTTTTTATTATCCTAAGGTAAAAATTAATGATGTCGGTTCTTTGCCTTATGTGGCATATTATAAAGATAATATTTCAGGTTTTCAAGATGTTGCAGTTTCAAATGAAAGAATATATGTCTTGTTTTCAGGCCAAACTTATCGAGATGTACAGCAAAATATTGGTCACTGCACAAACTTGTTTATTTTCGATTGGAGTGGGAATATTATTTCTTCAGTTAAATTAAGTGAGCCTGTTTATAAAATTTCTTTCGACACGCAGGATAATTTGCTATATGGGTTGAAAGGAATATACGGAAAAGTTTCACTCGTACATTTAAATGTGAGTTGATTAATGGCAGAATATTACAATGATTTTACAATACTTGTCTATATGTTTTAAGCAAAATTTCTTATATGTTTATCTCGTTGATTTTGACAAAAAATGATGCATGATGGAAAAGAATAAAATCATAATTACTATAATGGTGGCGATTATCTGCAATATCGTCTGTCTGTATGTGTTTTGGCCAGAAGATTATGAATACAAATCTTTTATGGCTTCTCCAACAACTATTAGCTTTAAGGAAGATACATTAAATTTGGGGACAATATTATATAATAGTGAGAAATCTGCTGTATTTCAATTTACGAATACGGGGGGTGTACCCTTATTGATTAGAGATGTGCGTACTTCTTGTGGTTGTATATCGGTCAAGTGGAAAAAATGCCCTGTAAAGCCAGGTGAAACAGGTGAAATTAAAGTTGCATTTAAACCAAATTCATTGGGAGTGTTTTTGAAAACGATAGAGGTGTATTGTAATACACTTGAACAAGTTATAAACTTAAAACTTCGTGGAAATGTAATAGAGAATAGAATTTTGTAGTTTAATTAGAATGGATGTTTTACAAAAGAAAGGAGGCTGTTATGTGACTGTATTTTAGTACAATAGATTGCCTATCTATAGAAAAGCAAAATCTATAGCAACAATGAAAGATAAATGTTTTACTTAAAAAATAAAGTATGATAGTCAAAGCGTTAAAAATAACAATATTCAGTATGTTTTGTACTCTTTTAGTATATAACGTAAGTTTTATTGTAGATACATCTCATAAAATTGTATTGGGACATAATGCAATTGAAGCTTTAGCTTCAAGCTCCGAGGGAGGATCTAATGTTGGCAAGTATTTCCAAATAATTGCTGCATGTGGAGGAGAAGGAATGGACAGTTGGATGGATTGGTGTTGTAGAGGTTCTGAGGTGTCATGCATCAAAGATAATTGCAATAAAGTTGTTAAAAATGGATGTGATTCCCATGGTAGATTAGAACTTTGATTTAAAGTATTTAGCACCTCAATTTGATTAATAAGCAAATTTTTAAATAAGAGGGAGGTTTAATCCCTTCCTCTTTTACTTAAAAGAAGTGAGTCATTATGAAATCTAAATATGTAATACTTGCATTATTAATGTCTTTGCTGTCTTGTTCTACAAAATCTAAACAGCTAAAGACCGGAGTTATTGAATTCTGTCCATTAGAAAACACCCAAATGGTTTTGGATTTCACTAATTATATCGATAGTGTAGAAATCATACCATTGGAAGTATCCGATATGTCGTTCATTGCATATATTCAAAAAATATTAATTGCTGAATCTGGCAAAATTGTCATATTGAATTCTACTGGTATAATGGTATTTGATTCCAAAGGAAATTTCTTATTTCCTGTAGGGCGGATTGGTAGAGGTCCTGGAGAATATTTACAATTGTATGATATATGTTTTGATCTATCTGGTAGAGAGATAATGGCAGTAGATTGTAATAATGATGTAATACATTATTCATTGCTTGATGGACGTTTTTTAAGAAAAACAACACCTCGGTTTCCTGAAAAATATCCTAATTGTATAGGTATTGCACCTTCTAATGATGAAGGATTTTTCCTTTTTGGTTGTAATCCATTCAAAAAAGAGGATTTTGAAAATACATTTTATTGCTTGAATCAATTTGATAAAACAGGTCGACACGTAAAGTCTTATTTGCCTAGAAAAGATTATGTATTGCCAATTGATATTATTACACAAGGAATTAATAATTCATATTTAGTCAGGCCACAAGAAGGAGATAATATTTGCTATAGTCTGGATTCTGGCTATGTAAAAGCAACGTATCAGTTGAATTTTAAAGATAAATATATACCTCCACATTATATTCCGGTGACTACAGAACATAGATTTGATATAAAGCGTTTTATGAATAACTCATATTACAAATTACCAATCTACTTACATGAAACAGAGAAAGATTTTTACTTTTCGGCAGGAGGTCCAGGAGCTAACGACCATTTTTTTGTCTTTGATAAAAAGAAACTTAAAGGGCTTCATTGGGTTCATGACAAAAATGACAAAACGCCTTTGTTATTAATAAAAGCTTCAGATTCTCAATTTTATTATGCAGTATTTAATGACTATAATGAGTATGCCACGAATACTTGTCTTGAAAATATGGAACCTCTAAAGAAATTTTTAATTCAGAATAAAAAAGTAATTTTAAATTCACAAGAATCTATGAATCCCTTAATTGTAAAAATCAAATTTAACATCCAATGAAACTGTCAAAAATATTTTTGCTTCTGATATTGTTTATAGTGCTCAATATTGCTTTACTTTTTAAGGTGACTATTTTAAAAAATGAATGCAATCAGCTTATCAAAAATTCAATTGATCTAACAAGTCAGATTCAAAACCAAAAAAAATTAATAACCAAATGTTTTGATGAATACAATATCACATATGACGATATTGTTCAATGTTTACCTACCCCTATAAAAACAGGTTATAATTGGATTGTTATAGTTTCAAGCGATGTATGTATGGCTTGTATATGCAGTTTATTTAGTGAATTAAAAAACATCGATATACAACAAGATAGGATCTATTTGATACATGAAGTCTATTCTGAAAAATTAAAAAGAGAATGGTTATCATATGGATTTAAAAATTATATTGTTTGTGCAGACGTATTAAAAAATATTTCGTTAGACTCTGGAATATTACTACTTAGAAATAGCGATAACGATGTTAAATATTTTCCATATGATATTGAATATTATGATATTCTTCCTATTTTTTTTAAAGATCATAATAGTAGGTAATTGTAATAACTCATAAATTTAATCTATTTCAAAATGAAGCGCAGAATTAAATATTTATGTTTAACCAAAGAAAATTCTTCTCTAAAAAAGAAAGGAGGTGGTAAAGTCGCAAATACCAACACAACTATATGCTAGGAGTCCTGCATTACAAAAAAATGTATTAAATATTTTAATTGCATCAACTAAACAAAGTAGTATATGAAGAAAAGTACGTTTATATTTATGGTGTTATTTATGATAACAACAATCGGGATATCTGTAAATTTTCATTCTAATGTAAATAATAAATTTTCAATTTTATTTGAAAATATAGAAGCAATAGCATCTTCCTCAGAGGGAGGAAGTAATAGAGTTAAGCACACGACTTATGGAGGAAAACAATACTGTAAGGGCTCAAGCTATGTAACCTATGAGCGTTTAGGTGTTGGTGATATATGTTTAAAATGGAATGAATACAAACCATCGGGAGCTCCCAAAAGCTATTGTTACGAGTATAATTAATTTGGTTAATCCTAAGAATAAGTAATGTAATTGTTCTTAGGATTAAATATTAAACTTATTACAAAATGAAAATATACAACTTTGTATTTTTATTATGCATATTATTGAATTCTTGTCATGATGGATTTGACAATGTTCTTAATGGACCCAATCGTATTATTACGCAATTCCCTATAGAAGAAACTATCAAAGGAAAAAAAATGGAACATGAAATTATAGGGGTTAATGACATTTTTATTGTTGATACTTTGTTCATTGCTTTCAAAGCTTCTGGATATAATAATTTTTTTGAAATATACTCAACAAATAACTTTAAGTTTTTAGGATCATTTCTTCCTAAAGGTCGAGGTCCTAATGAATTTTTAAGTGTAAATTATAATAATGAATATTTAAAAACAGAAAAAGGATTAATATTTTGGATTTCCGACTACACTCTTAATAAAAGATGTTGTTTCAACTTATCAAAATCTATTATGAGCAAAAAAACAATTATAGACACTATTTTCACCTTACCTGATGAATGTGTATACATAAATTTAAATGATACCGTCAGATTAATAAAAACATCTGTCCCAGGAAATATACATTTTAAATTACAAGATATAAAAACACAAAAAGACCTTACTAAATATGAAATTTTAAAATCATACATTCCTAATTATACGCCAAATGCCTCGCTTAGCATGGGACTTACCAAACATCCCCACAGAAGCCTAGTGATTGGTAATATGTTATTTTTCAATCAAATTAATTTTTTTGATTTCGACAATCAAAAAAAATTTTCTATATCATATGGACAACCTATAAATATTTTCAAAACAAGCAAATTGCCAGATGATCAACTTAGAATGTATTATTCTGCAGTCGTTTTAACAGGAAGGTATATTTATGCACTTTATCAAAATAAATCCATGAAGCAATTCCCATATTTTATACCTGGAATAGAAATTCATGTATTTGATGAAGAGGGTTGTCCAATAAAAAAAATTCACATCCCAGAAAATATTAATTATTTTGCAGTAGATGAGCAAAAT